>CAYTRA010000005.1:0-28726 GCA_964439675.1 uncultured Dehalococcoidaceae bacterium | reverse complement strand
GGAAGCTGGACAAGGGCGTCGTTGACGCCGGTCGAGAGCTGGTCTGGAACACCGGGCGCAAGGATCGCCGCCGCAAGGCATGGATCCGAGTGACTGGCCCTGACCCCTGTGCGTTCTGTTCAATGCTCGCCTCTCGTGGCGCGGACTACAGCTCCGAGAAGACCGCCCTCTACAGCTCCGAGGGCGACAAGTACCACCCCAACTGCCACTGCACTGCCCACGCCGTCTACGTAGACGATCCCGCCTACGACGTTCGCGAGAAGTACTTCATGGACGCCTGGAAGAACGAGATCGCCGACAAGGGCTACGACCGCGACGAGGCCCTACGGGTCTGGCGCCGTTGGCTGACAGCGCAGAAGCGCAAGGGCCTAGTGCCCGATCACACCGAATACACACCCGCGCCTTGATGGCGCGATCCCAAAGACATTTCCCTGGAGGAAAGCAATGGCGACGACGACTGTCGACACCGACACCCCCGAGTTCAACGACGAGAGCAAGGAGCCCGAGGCTCCGGTTACTCGTGACACAGAGGATCCCACCCCGAATCCCGATCCCGATGAGGACGAGGACGAGGGCGACGGTGACGGGGAAGACGGTGACGACGAGGAGTTCGACGCCGCCAAGGCAAAGGCCAAGATCCACAAGGTCAACCGCGAAGCGGAGGGACTGCGTCGGCGCCTGAAGGCTGCCGAGGAGAAGGCCAAGCAATGGGATGAGTACGAGGAGTCCCAGAAGGGCGAGACCGAGAAGGTCGCCGATCGAATCCGCAAGGCGGAGGAGAGGGCCGCGTCGCTCGAGAAGGACTACAACCTGCTCGTCATCAAGACGGAGTTCGGCCTGACTGACGGTCAGGTGAAGCGACTCACCGGCAGCACTCTGGAAGAGCTGCGTGAGGACGCCGAGGACTTCGTATCCGAAGCCGGCATCAAGAACGACGGTGGCTCGAAGAAGCGCACCCCCAAGGCTTCCGACGTCAACGGCGGGCTCGAGCCGCGGGCTCCCCAGACGGAGACCGACCCGGCCAAGTTGGCCGGCATGGTTCGCCGCCGCTAACAGCAACTGCCCCTCCGGGGCTCAACAACAAGGACAACATCAATGGCAAACGCCTTTCTGAAGCCGGAAGTGATCGTTGCGCAGGCCCTGGGCCTTCTGCAGCGCGAGATCGTGCTTCCCGCTCTGTTCCACACCTACACCCTGAACGACTTCAAGGGTGCGAAGAACGACACCATCAACATCCCGGTCCGGGCTCGCCTGGACGCGCGCGAGATCGCGATGCGCGCCACCGGCTCCGCTCGCGAGATCACGTCCGATGAGCTGAGCGAGTCGAGCCGCCCGGTTCGGCTCACCAAGATCGCCTACAGCGCCGTCGATATCACCGACGAAGAGCTGACCCTGGACATCAAGTCCTTCGGCGAGCAGGTGCTGACCCCGCAGGCGCGCGCGATCGCCGAGGCGTTCGAGGGCTATCTGCACACCGAGATCCAGGGCGGCACCTACGTCGACGACCTGAATAGCGTCGAGTGGGACACCTCCACCACCTCCGCGTACAAGATGGCCCTGAAGGCCCGCCGGATCCTGAACGAGGCGAACGCTCCCCTGCCGGGCCGGTTCCTCCTGGTCGGTCCGGGCGCTGAGGAAGCGATCCTGGGCGACGAGAAGTTCCGCGAGTACTCCTCGGACGGCCTGGGCCAGTCCGCTCTGCGTGACGCGCAGATCGGTCGCCTGGCTCAGTTCAACGTCGTGACCAGCAACCTGGTGGCCGAGGACGAGATGTACGCCCTGACCCCCGAGGCGTTCGTCATGGGCAACGTTGCGCCGGCCGTTCCGGGTGGCGCTGCGTTCGGCCAGGCGATGCGTCACGAGGACGTCTCCCTGCGCTGGGTGCGTGACTACGCCGCGAACGTGATGACGGACCGCTCGGTCCTGTCCACCTTCGTGGGCACCGCCGAGATCGACGACGGCGTGCAGCCGGACACGGTGGGCGGCACGGCCAACGCCAACGCTGGCGATCCGTACAACGCTCGCGCCGTGAAGATCACCCTGACCGACGGCTCTGTCTGATCCGGCTCCACTGACACGACGACGCCCCCGCTCCGCGTATGAGGCGGAGCGGGGGCTGTTGACGGAAAGGAATGCACAGTGGCTGCTCTAGCGACAGTCCAGGACCTTCGTCATCGTGTCAACGAGCCCATCGACACTGCCGAGGACATTGCGCTCGCCCAGACCCTCCTGGATCTGGTGAGCGCCGAAGTGCGTGCCATAGGTGACCCCTGGCCCGATCCGGCCCTGGCGCCGGCTGTAGCCAAGGCGGTCACCATCAGGGCTGCCGCCCGCGGTTTCATGAACCCGGACGGCACCAAGATGGAACGAGCGGACATGCTCACCCTTCAGTGGTCTGAAGCATTCTCCCAGGGGGAGATGCTTCTGCCGCAGGAGATCCGGCTCATCCAGTCGGTCAGCATGAACCAGGGCTCGGACTTCGTCAGTATCCCCCTGCAGCGTGACGTGATCATCTCTGACGCTTCCGTGTTCAATGACGCTACCTCTGGCGGTGGCTACGATGCGTCGTTCTAAGATGCTCGACCGCGGCTCGGAGGAGATGATCCTCTACCCCGAGAAGCTCATCACGGATGCGAACGGCGACAAGCGAAAGGTCCCAGACCTCAACAACCCGAAGAAGATTCGGATCAACGTCTCGACCGATCGCCAGAGCAGCGCCGAGCTGAACGGCCAGATCGACAACAAGGTCGTGAAGGGAATCACGCGCTCCATGCCCCCTGGGACGTGGGCGCTCGTGAAGTTCCGCGGCGAGACCTGGGATCTCGCGATCCCGGAGACCATATCGAACTTCACCAAGCGAACTCGACACGTCGAGTTCCTGCTGCGCTCCCGCAACATCAAGGAGGTGCCGAAGCCATGAGCGTCAAGATGGAGCGGTGGCACGGCCAGATCCCTGTGACGAAGCGGGTGCACTCGAAGTACGCCGGAGACGTCCTGGCAGCTCACCACATCGACGTCTACCGGATGACGAAGCGGATCGCCGACGCGGCCCTGCAATCGGCCCAGATCAACCTTGACTCGGCGAACCGCGACCACTTCTACTTCCGGGACTACGAGCCCCGCGTCTACATGGAGTCCAAGGCTGTCGACCGGTTCATATGGCTGGAGGTCACCTCCCAGCCGGTGAAGTCGACGAAGCGCAAGGGCGAGACCATGGAAGAAGCGCGTGGACGCGCTGGTCGAGACGCCTGGGTGGCGCTCTGGTCCCTGGAGAACGGATACCAGGGTCATGACCATGGCCGTAGCGGCCATGGCGAACACATCCTGCAAGCTGCTGCCCTTGGTGGCGCCCTGGCGGCGCTATGACAGAGCCGATCGAACAGACCGGCGTCATCTTCACCGATGGAATGAAGCTCCTGCGGGGTCTCTTGAATCCGATGGAGGACTTCGTCCCCGGACTCAAGGTCCGCTCCTTCCTTCCCGATGAGGACAACTTCTCTACGCCGCTGCTATTGACACGTACCGACGTTGACTTCTCAACGACAGACGCCTACGGCGACACGGACAACCGCTTCGACAGACGGTTCGTCGCCGACATCCAAACGTTCTGTTCAGAGACAACTCACGACGGCGGGCACTCTGCGGAGGATAAGAACCACGCCCTGCAAGAGCTGGCGTTTCAAGTCCTTCAGACCGCGTGGTTGAAGCAACAGGGTGTCCCCGGAGTGGGGTACATCAACACGCTTCGGATCGCATCCCCGTCCCGCAAGGTGAGCGACTGGGAGACCGCTACTGGTGTGAACCAGTACGCCAACCTTTCCCGCGGACTCACTCGCTACCAAGCGAAATATCAGATCGTCATGCGACCTGACTTCAAGCACACCATCACACAAGAACAGCTATTGGCAATCATCGCCGATAGCTGACACAGGAGACTTCACATGGCTCTCGTTGACAGCGCGACTCTCAAGATCGCGACCGGATACTTTTACAAGGCGCCGACCGGCACTGCCGTGCCGACCGACGTCCGCAATCCCGAGACGGACTGGATCAACATCGGTCACACCTCGCTGGATGACATCTTCTCTCAGTCCTCGGAGGGCGGCGACCAGACGACCCTGGGTACCCTCCAGGCGAGCTCGCTGCGTACCAGCACCTCTGCCCGGACCGAGTCCTTCACCTTCAACGTCGCGCAGTGGGACGCCGAGTCCCTGAAGCTGTACTTCGGCTCGAACGCCGAGGTGGCCGTGGACGGCCCCGGCGCCAGCCTGGTTGGCGTGCCGGACAACCCGACCCCGGTGGAAGGCGCCTTCCTGGCCGTCTTCCTGGACGGCGACGAGAACCTCGTGTTCTACGCGCCGAAGAGTGAAACCTCGCGTGCTGACGACTTCTCGATCAGCGACACGACCTCGCTCCAGCTTCTGCCGATCAAGGTGACGCCGCTGAACTACAACGGCTCGACCAACAAGTACTACGTCGGCCCGAAGGCTTCGGCCTGAGCTGACGCATGAACGACCTCCCCGGCCGGCCGGCCTCTCCGGCCGGGGAGGTGCACCACGAGTACAGAGGCCAACACCGCAACGAAAGAGGCTAAAGCATGGCAACGACCGTCACCCTTCAGGACCTGCTGGAAGCTACCGATGACGAGTACGGCTCGTTCATCGTGAGGGTCAACGACATCGACTGCGAGTTCCGCTCGATGCTCCAGCTCCCGCGGGCCGACCGCAAGGCTCTGTCCGAGATCACGTCCGAGGACGACGAAGAGCTGGATCAGGACGAGGATCGCGACGAGATCCTCGAGGTGTTCCACGGCTGGGCGAAGATCGTCCTGGTGAACGACGAGCAGTTCGAGGCTGTCAGCAACGCACTGGGCGACAACATTGCCCGCTGGAAGGTCCTCCAGGACCAGTGGTCGAAGGCCACCAATCCGGGGGAAGCTTCGCCCTCGGAGAGCTGATCGACGAACATGGCGCGGCGCTGTATCGCGACTTCCTTCTCTACTACCACATCGACCTTTCTGAGGCGCTGAGGAAGGGGTCGCGGTACGCGCCGCGCCTTTTGTTGTCTCTCATAGAGAGGCTCCCCGAGGGCTCCGAGTTCGTCGCTGAGCAACTCGGAGGCCGCGAGCACAGGGACTGGGATCAGACCAACCACCTGCTCGCCGCCATCTACAACGCAGTCGTCAGCGACACCTTGGTCATGGCCAACGTCCCGAAGCACAAGCGCGCCGACGTCCCCATGATCGAGCCCCCATCCATCAAGTCTGAGTCGGTCGAGCGTAAGCCGAAGAGCCGCACGACCCTGGCCGAGATCGCCGCCCGCCTCGCGCCGCAGTAACCATCTCCCGGAGGATTCCATTGGCTGAGTCACACATCGTTGCACGCCTTGGCGTCCGAGTTGTGCCCGATACCAAGGCATTCTCCCGGAGTCTCAACCGATTCCTGGAACGGTACGAGAAGTCCCACGAGGTCAACATCCGGGTCAAGCCTGACCCGAAGGAAGGCCAGTGGGACAAGGCCATCAAGGACAAGGCCAAGAAGTCCAAAGTCAAGGTCCCGGTCGAGGCCGATGTCGACGACGAGAAGGCGAAGAAGGACGTCGAGTCGGCGTTCCGGAACCTCCACACTGGCCAGAATGTCGCCATCCGCGTCCCGGCTGGCATCGACGAGGACGTTCTAGTCGCCGACGTCCAGGCCGGCATGAAGCAGGCCCAGGACGACCTGGACCGCCACAAGGAGAAGTTGGCTCTGACCCTCGGCGTCTCCACGGAGGAAGCCGAGAAGCACATCAAGTCGATGCGCCAGCGCATCTCCACCGACGACGTCGAGATGACCGTCGACCTCGATCTTGAGTCCCAGCGCAAGATGCGCGAGCTGGAGAACAAGAAGTTCGAGGCTCAGATGAAGGTCGAGCTCGAGCGCCAGGCACAGGTCGAGGCACAGCTCCGCGCCCTGGCCAGGCGCCGTTGGGCGGACATCCATGTCCGCGTGACCAAGTCGTCCCTGGACACGGCTCGCCGTGCCCTGGAGGCCCTGTCGGGCTTCAACATCGTCCGGTCGTCCATCGACTCGATGAGGTCGTTCCTGGAGACCATCGACCGCAAGGCCCTGCGTTTCGCAAGCCTGGCCACGAAGGTCGGCACCCTGATGTCGGGCGTGCTCACAATGATGGCTGGCATCGTCACCATCGGTGGGGACATCCTGTCGATCGGTGGCTTCATCTCCACCCTGCCGGCTGCCGCTGCCTCGATCGGCGCGTTCGCTGCTGCGGGCGTTGCTGCGTTCAAGAACTTCGGCACCGCCGTCCAGGGATCCGAGGACGCCCTGCGCGCCCTCCCGGACAACGCCAAGTCCGCCGCCCGCTCCCTGCGAGGCGTGTGGACCTCCATCCGCATCCCGACCCAGCAGGCGTTCTGGTCGCAGATGAACGGCGTCTTCGAGCAGCTCGTCAAGAACACCATCCCGGCCATCCGTGAGGGCATGACCGGGGTCGGCGAGGAGATGGGCGGCCTGGCCCGCAACTTCATGTCCGGCTTCTCGTCCGACAGCGCCGTCAGCAGCATCAAGACGATGTTCGATCAGCTCAAGATCGGCATCGGCGAGATGGCCGACGAGGGCTCTGCCTTCTCGGACGCCATCGTTCGTATCGGTGAAGTGGGCGCCGAGCACCTGCCCGACATGGGCCGGTACCTCGGTGAGATCGCCCGCCAGTTCTCTAGCTGGGTCGCCCGCTCCGACGAGCTGGGCAAGTTCGACCAGTGGATCGAGAACGCTAAGACGAACGCCCGCAACCTGTGGGACTCCCTGGTCAGCATCAAGCGGATCTTCTCCGGACTCGGTGACGCCGCCCGGAACGGCGGCATGAACTACGGGCTGAAGGGCGCCAAGACGACCCTGGAGCGGATCGAGCGGACCGTCAACGGTCCCGTCTTCCAAGACGGCATGCGCCAGATCTTCCAGGGCGCCAAGGAGGGCATGGAGATCCTCACTGGTGGGATCACCACCCTTGGCCGCGCGCTTGGTCACAACGCGCCGGTCATCCGCCAGATCCTCAAGGACACTGGCAGCGTCCTGAACTCCCTGCTGACCGGTGTCGCCGGTGGCATCAACACCAGCGGATTCCAGAAGGGGATCACTGGCTTCTTCGACGGTCTCGCCTCCGGCGCCTCGAAGTTCTCTGAGTACCTGCCTGGCATCATGGAGGGCTTCGGCTCCCTGGGCGGCGTCCTCGGCCACATGATCGACGAGTTCGCCCCCGTCCTGGGTCGGTTCTTCGAGGACATCGCCACGACCCTGTCCAAGGCCGCGCCGACGATGAAGGAGTTCTCCACCTCCCTCGCGCGCCTGGTGGACAACGGGCTGGGCATGGCGGGTACCGCCTTCCTGGGCATGGTCACCGCGCTGTCGACCCTCCTGGACCTGTTCAACAGCATGCCGCAGGGCATCCAGAACCTGCTGTTCTGGCTGGCGGTCCTCCGCAAGTTCAAGATCTCCGGCCGGAACAACATCTTCGGTGGCCGGCTGACGCAGCCGCTCCGTCAGGAGCTGCGTAATGCGCCGCGCTGGATCCAGGGGTCCACTCGCCAGATCGGCCGGGCATGGGACGGACTGAACCAGCGCCTGGCTGCCCCGATCGCCGCACCTGGCGTCGGGCAGCTCCGCCAGCAGACCACCGGCCTGGGCTCTCGCCTGGGCGGGATCTTCCGGAACGCCGCGGGGGCTATCAAGTCCTCGATCGCTGCCGCGACGACCGCGACGAAGACGGGCCTTGGCCGGTTCGCCCGAGCGGCGGACAGCGCCACCCGCCAGGCGGGCCGCAAGCTGTCCGGGCTGGGCTCCAGGCTCACCTCCTGGACCAGGAACGTGACGGGCGACGTACGTCGCTCCCTGGGCGACCAGAGGGCGCTACGGCGGTTCACTCGCCAGTACGCCACCCGTCTGAACGACGCGGTCGGCAAGATCCCCGGTCAGATCCGTCCGATCGGGATCGATCCGAACAACATGATGCGGTTCACCTCGTTCCGAGGGATCGCCTCTCATGCGATGCCGGGCATCTCCGATGCGGCTCGCCGGATGGTCAGTGGCTTCCGCACTGCGTTCTCCAGCGGCATGCGGAACGTGATGAACGACCCCCGCATAATCCAGGCCAGGGGCCTGGCTCGCAACCTGTCGTCCTGGGCCAGGGGCATGCGCACCAAGCTGTCCGCTCAGGGAAGGCTCATCGCTCAAGATCTGACTCGTCCGATCCGGGCGGCGATGAACTCGCCCATCGGGCAGCGCGCTTCCGGGATCGCCCGGACCGCCGCCACTACGGCACGGCAGTACGGGCGAGTGTTCTCGTCGACGATCGCCACTTCCGTGAACGCGAAGGGCGCGCTGTCTTCACTGGCCGCATTCCGAAGGATGTTCGCCACCGAGGGCACCATGGCTGGCCGAGCGTACGCACAGGGCCTGAGCACGTCGATGAGCACGATGACCCTGCCGCTCCACCCTGCCCAGATGCAGGGGCAGCGGATCGGCGCAAGGCTCATGCAAGGCATGCGCAGCGCCGTCGGGAAGGCGGCGACCGGACTCTGGTCGTTCATCGGCGGCGGCTGGGGCCTGGCCTTCATCGCCGGTCTGGCCATCTGGTCTGACATCCAGCAGAAGAACGCTGAGATCGAAGAGTCCGTCCGCAAGATCGAGCAGGCGTGGAAGGACGTCGGCAAGGCTGCGTTCGACGCTGGCGAGGACGCTTTCGGGTCCGAGGCTCGCAACGGCGCCAAGAAGTTCTACGAGGAACAGATCAAGGGCCTCAAGTTGGATTCCCCCGGTGGGCTCGGCGACCTTGGTGGAGGACTCGCCCGTGCCGTTAGCCAGATGTTCAACGGCAGCGCCCCCGGCGGAGTCGGCCAAACGAAGACCATGGAGAAGTTCCTCTCCAAGTATGGCTTCAACGAGAAGGACATCCTCGACTACCTGACCGTCCAGAGCGAACCCGCGCTGGACTTCTACCTGAAGAGCCTTCAGACTCAACTGGAGCAGGACGCTGGCGAAAGCTGGAGTTGGGCCTCCATGCTCCCTGGCGGCGACGAGCGCGCCGCCAAGGGCGCTGCTGCTGCACAGATCGAACAGATCCGGCAGTACCGCAAGGGTGTTGAGGAGGAGCTCCGGAAGAACTGGTACGTCGATCCTGTTGCCGGCATCAAGAACGTCGGCAGCCGTCTGAAGGAGGTCTGGGGCCAGGTCACCCTGGAGAACATTGACGGGATCCGCTCCACCGCGGACGGAGCCCGTCAGGGTCTCTCGAAGGTCACCCAGTACGCCACCCTCTTCGCTACGGAGATGGGCGGCTCCTCTGACGCCGTCAAGCAGAACACCGGGATCATCGAGGACGCCCTGCGGGACACCGGCAAGGCCGGAGTCGACTTCGGGAAGTTCTGGAAGGACCCGATCGGCGCTCTGAAGGACTTCAACAACCAGGAAGTCCCGGACGAGATGGACCGGATCCGCGAGGCGGTCATCCGCCTCCAGCGGGCCGGCGTTCCGACGGCGAACATCTCTCGTGGCCTCGAGGCCGTGGGGATCGACGTCGAGGAGTTCGAGCGGACCCTCTATGGCAATGCCATCCAGGAGAACCTGTCCGGCCCTCTGACGATCGCCGGTGAGGCGGCCTACAAGGTCTCCCAGAACTCCGACGGCTTCAAGGAGGTCGCCAGGGCCGTTGGCAATGCCGCTGAAATCGACCCCAGCCGCCTCGAGCGCGTATTCGCCATGGGCGGGTACGACCCGAAGCAGGTCGGGGCCAACATGGCCGCGATGGGCTACGGGATCGACGAGATCCAGGCCGCACTCAAGACGTTCGACGCCAACAACGCCCAGGAGGTGGCCGGCGGCGTCGATGCCGCCAGGGCCGCTCTTGAGCGGTTCCAGACCAGCGGGGTGCTCAACCCCGGCAAGGCCGAGGACTTCGCCAACGCCATCGCAGCCATCCGCGACTCTGCGGAGGATGCCGCCACCAAGGCGGACCTCCTCTGGGAAGCGCTGGACCGGCTGAACGGCGGGACGTCGAAGAAGTTCGACCTCCAGTCCGAGTACGGCCAGGCGATCGATGAGTTCCGGAAGCTACTCAATCCGGAAGGCGAAGACGCCAAGTCCCCGTTCGCGAACCTCAAGTTCAACGATGATGGAAGCCTGAGCGCCCTCAGCGAGGGCAGCAGGAAGTTCGGCGCGAGCCTGAAGGAGCTCAGCCAGAAGCGGCTCCGGGTCTTCAACCAGACCTTCCAGGATGTCCTGAAGACGACCGGGAAGTACAAGCCGGCACTGAAGGCAGCTCAGGATGCGGTCGGAGACTTCGACACGAAGCTGGACAAGTCCTTCCAGGGTGCGATCGACCAGGGCTTCCTCACAAGGGAACAGCTTCAGGGCATCCGGGACGACATGCACGCTCTGCCGAAGACGCAGAAGTACCAGGTCCTGACTCAGGTCAAGGGCGATGCGATCGGCGAGCTCGCTCAGATCGCGCTGGACGTCGAAGCTCTGGACGGCAAGCAGCACACCGTCCAGATCAAGACGCTGTCCGACAAGGCCCAGGTGGCTCTCGAGCAGATGGGCGTGAAGGTCACGAAGCTGACCGACGGCGGACCGTACCAACTGACGTTCGGTGCGAACGCCGCTGAAGCCGAGAAGAAGGCGGACGAGGTAGTCAAGAACTACCAGAACCGCACGCCGAAGATGAAGCTGGACGCTGAGAAGCGACTGGCGCTCCTGCGTCTCCAAGAGACGAAGAAGATCATCAACGACACGCTCGCCTTCATGGGAATCGATGCAGACCCGAAGAAGGCGAAGGAAAAGGTCGCCGGAACCAAGGGCTTCGTCGAGCGCACGATAGCCATGTTCACTGTCGATGCCGACACCGCCCCGGTCAAGCCGAAGGTCCACGAAGAGGCGTCCTGGGTCAAGACGGTCAAGTCGATGTTCATGGTCGGCGCTGACACCTCGGACGCCCAGATGGACGCCCAGGGTGCCAAGACGATCATCGAAGCCATCAGGCCGATCATGGACGTCACCGCCCAGATCACCGACGTCTGGGGCGACCTGGGGGTCCTGCCTGTCACTGCGCAGGTCACCGGAGTCCGCGGACTGAACATCCCGGACTACGTGGCCAACGGCGCGATCTACAACGGTCGTGGCGTGAAGAAGTACGCCAGTGGCGGCATCGAGAACCACGTCGCGCAGATCCAGAAGGCCACCAGCTCCTACCCCGTCCGAATCTGGGCGGAGCCGGAAACGGGTGGCGAGGCGTACATCCCGCTTGCCATGAGCAAGCGGGTCCGGTCCGAGGCAATCCTCGGGAAGGTCGCTACGCACTTCGGCAAGAAGGTCGTTGACAGCACTCGGAACGTCGAGCGCTACGACAACGGCGGCATCGATCTGGATCTCGCTCCGGGTCGCCAGCAAGTGTTCTACACCACCGTCAACTACCCCGTCGAGGAGAAGACCTCAACGGTCGTCACCCGACTGGGCCAGAGGATGGCACAGATAGGAGAGTAACCCATGAAGTACCCGCTGATCTTCATCAATGGCCAGACGCTGGACCATGGTAACGGTCGGTGGGGTATCGACAAGGGTCAGGCAATGCGGACCGCCCCGGCACGACGCACCACTTCGGTGCTCATTCCGGGGCGGTCCGGCACCCTGGCTCCTGCGTACGAACCCATGGACTCCCCCACCTTCCCGGTGACTGTGATCGTCTTCGGCCAGGGCAGCACGGCGGAAGAGCGCTTCGCCGACATGACCGACAGCATCAACACTCTGTACTTCATGTTCCAGCGCCAGGGCGGCGTCGACATCACCTACAAGGTGTCGGACACCGACTCGTACGCCGCCCGCGCGCGGTGCATCTCCATCGATACGCCGGACCTGACGCCCGGCAAGACGGAGTGCACCATCACGTTCATCATGGAGCTGCTGGACCCCTACTGGCGCTCCCCCACCGAGCTCGAGGAGCACGTCTCCACCTTCGGTACACCGGTGACCCTCTCGACTCTCAGCGGGTCGACGGCACCGATCACCGACGTGAAAATGCTCGCCCGCGGCCCGTTCACGCAACTGATCGTGCGGTTCCCCCACTCGGGTCAGCAGTACCTGAAGGTCCAAGGGACCGTCGCCAGTAACGAGTACCTGCTGATCGACTGCGGCGCCTACAAGGCGATCCGCAAGCACGAAGAGGGCTGGGACCTGTCCGGCCATGCCGACTGGTCCCCCAGGGTGTTCACCGGGGGTGCTCGTAGCGAGCAGTCCTGGCTGACCCTGGTCCCCTCCGACCCCATAACTACTCGCCCCGTCCACGTCCAGGTCGAGATGAAGAACAACGGGGCTGGATCCCGCGTCACATTCCGAGGCAGAAAGGCGTACCTGTGAGCAACGACTTCGCCCTGCGGCTCGTCGCGTACGAGCCCAACGGCGACGTACTCGGGCAGCTCCCCGACGCCCTCCCGTGGGACTTCTCCAGCCAGTTCAACGGTGTCTCGACCCTCAAGCTCAAGTACCCCCGAGCCGGCCGCAACTTCGAGCTGCTCGACGAGGCGTGCGAGGTGGCGGTCGAGTACCGCCACAACGGCGCCTGGGAGGAGTGCCGGAACGGGCGCTTCTGCAACATCGAGCAGGACATCGACGGCGTCGATCCGGAGGGTGTTGTCACCTTCTCGATGGTCGGCTACTCGTTCGTCCTGTTGAAGGCGATCGTCGATGTGCCGCCCGGTCAGCGTGACAAGTGGGGCAAGCGGATGTTCGGCACTGACCGCACCGCAGGCTTCGTCATGAAGGAGCTGATCGACGAGGCGAAGGCCCGAGGCGCACTCCCCGGTCTCACCTACAACTTCACCGGCACCAAGACCACCTCGGGAGAGGATTGGCTCAACGAGGACTCCTCGATGTCCTGGGATCCAGGCTCGGACCTCCGGTCCGTCCTGGAGTCGCTTGCAGAGTCGAACATGTGCGACTTCGCCTTCCAGGGCCGCGAGCTGGTCATGGAGAACCCGGTCGGGCTGTCCATGCCGAGGTACTCCGCCAAGGTCATCACCAGTCGCACCGACTACGACACCGGCACCTGGATCTCCAACCGGGCCGGCGGGCTGAACTCCGAACGAGAGAAGGCATTCGGCCGTTGGAGCCCGGTCACGAGGAGCCAGCCACGCACGAAGGCGGTCAAGCAGATCGCGCACGCGGCCGGCGCCCTGTCCACGGGTGGATACCCTCGTCCGAACTGGACGCGGTTCTATGACGTCGGGACGGGCCAGGACAACACTCTTGGCTATGTCCGCCCGGTCGGGTGGATGAACATGACGCCGTACAACTCGTCCGACCCGGAGGCTCGGGACTACTACATGGGATCGCTCCTGTGCGATCAGGGCGAGCGCATCTCGTGGCTCCTGGCCATTGACGACGCGACGAACACGTCCATGGCCATGGCTAACGGAGTGTGGGCCGGCACGGGCGGAGGCGCCATTCTGGTCAACGACTCCGTCAGGGAGGTCGGGGCTCAGTCAGACGTCCGGTCCGGCTACGTGGCCCAGGCTCTCGCCCTGGCGAAGCGCGGCATCAACACCATCGAGTTCAATACCTTCCAGCGCGACGAGGACTTCCAACCGCGGATCGTGATCCAGTACGGCGACAAGCCGAACCCGAAGCTCGCGAACAAGTTCCGCGACTGGCTGGCCCACGAGGGTTTCACCGAGGGTCTGCACTACGTACTCGACCACGGCGACTCGAAGCTGACCAGGAACTTCTACGACGTCACTCCGCCGAAGGCTCCCACTCCCCCGCGGCTCCAGCTCATCCAGCAGTCGGAGAACCGCTGGCGGATCAACATCAACTGGGATGGCCGGATCCTTGGCGGCAAGACGGACGACTTTAGCCACGTGGAGTGCTACATCAGGGCCACGGACGACGCCCTCTTCGAGCCGAGCGAGGGTGACAGGATCGCCCCGAACCGCACCAAGCATGGCCGCTGGGCGATGCTCAACCTCAACGAGAACACGAACTACGTGATCAAGCTGAGGACCGTGGACACCCACGGGAATAAGAGCCAGTACTCCGGCTGGTCTTCCTGCAACGTCACGAGCGTCGACAACAAGCCGCACTACAACCTTGGCGGTCCTGGCCACGCGAACCGCGGCCCGTCCGGCGAGGCGTTCATCAACCGGGACCAGCTTCCGGACGACCTGAAGCGCAACACAATCGCCATGGACCACCAGTCCAACGCGGGACACGGGCGGTACATCCGCATCCTGGTCGCCGAGGAGTTCATGGAGAACTCGACCAACCGCAACAAGCTGGTCAACGCACTGCACGGAACCTTCACGGAACTGAAGAGCTCCACTCCGAAGATCCCGCACACGGGGCCGAAGGAGAAGTTCGGCAACCAGGACCCCGACGCTCAGCCCGCCGAAGAGCAGGTCGAGCGACCCGGCCCCGTCGAGATACTGATGGGCAAGGACCTGACCGACTCCCCGACCACCCGTTCCATCGCCGACCTGGCGAGCAGGGTGTTCGTGTTCGGTGAGTCCTGGGTACAGCTCCAGGCCACCAACCGGGACGCCTGGACTCCCTGGGGTCAGTTCGAGGTGGCCGTCGCCCAGGGCGGCGTCACCGACGAAGACACCCTGCAGGGGCTCGCCTGGGGCGAGCTCAACAAGGGCGGCTCGGCGACCGAGTCGTACACGCGAGGTGTTCGGTTCGAGGCAGCCACCTGGCTGCCGTTCCTGCACTACGACGTCGGGGACATCATCACGTCCACGGACTCCGTTGGCGACGACATCCCGATGCAGATCCAGCAGATGGTGATCTCGCAGACCGCCGAGGGTCTAACCGGCTCCCTGGTCATGGCAGATCGCTTCCTTGATGCCGAGGTCAAGAAGGCCAAGCAGATCAAGGCCGCTGCAGGCGGCGTCGTTGGAGGGACCCGCACTGGCGGCTCCGGTTCACGACCGCAGGCGCGAGCTGCCGACACACGCAAACCACTTCCACCGATTCTGTACTAAGGAGGCCAACGGATGGCTGCCACGCTCGAGTATGGCCCTGACGGGGTTGACTACGGCGTAGTCACACTGGAGTGGGAGCCGGCCGGCACCGCCGAGGACGGCTCCCCTATCGACGTGGTGGCCTGGCATGTCGAGATCTCGTACGACGAAGGAGAGACGTGGGACCGGGCACAAACGCTACCCGGCTCCGTCACGTCTACTCGCCTCACCGGCATCAAGGTTCCCAGTACGCTATCGTACTCGGTCCTGGCGGTCGCGAGCAATGGACAGACCTCCGAGCGCGGCTCCGTGGATGTCATCGAGATCCCCGCCGACGAGGAGGCCCCTCCGGCCCCCTCGTCGCCCATCACGAAGCAGGACTTCCGAATCCTGACCATCGGGTGGGACGGGCTTTTCGCCGACTCGGCCGAGCGGCCGATCGACTTCCGCCACGTCGAAGCCCACGTGGGCACGACCACCGGCTACACCCCTGACGACACCACCTACCAGGGCGTGCTCGCGGAGTCTGGATCCCTCCAGATCCAGGGCCTGCCCACCGACGTTGACTTGTTCGTCACCCTGCTCTCGGTGGATTTCCGTGGCAACAAGAGCGCACCGACCGCTGAGGTGACCATCCAGGTCTCTCAGAACGTCGACGTGGACGCGATCGTCAACGAGCTTGACGGCGCGAAGATCATCGACGACACGATCGTCGCCAGCGACAAGATCGCCGCCAACTCCATCACCGCTGGGGAGATCGCTGCCCTGGCAGTCACCACCGACAAGCTGGCAGCGAATGCCATCACGTCCGACAAGATCGATGCCGGTGCCATCAACGGCATGGTCATCACGGGCGCCACCCTGCAGACCCGTGCCGACGACCTTCAGTCTGGCATCCGTTTCGACGACATCGACGGACTGCGAGCCTGGAACGATGATGGGGTGACCACCTTCCAGGTGGACCCCCAGTCAGGCGAGACGCTCATCACCGGCACGCTGCGCACCGACATCCGGGGCGAGTTTCCGCGTGTGCAGATCCAGAACCACATCCCGATGCTGTTCGCAAACCCCGACGGGGATCCCGGACAGGGTGGAGATGGCGGCGTTGTGAATCGCCCTGGCGTGCTGTTCTTGACCGGAGCGAACAACCCGGCATCCATTGAGGTTGAGCTTCTTCGTGACCTGCAGGACACCCTTTCTGCCCAAGCAGTGGACATCGACCCCGGCAGGGTGTTCGAGTACATGGGATCGTCCCCGGAGTGGTCATCGAACATGCGCGTGCAGGCGGGTGCTGGGAGTTGGTCTCAGACTCCCGGCGCCCAGATAGGTGGCCTGGTACTGAACTCCGGCGGGACCCACTTGACTACTCTCGACTACACCGGAACTCTGTTCAACTCGTACCAAGAGGTGAGGATGGAGCCGATTGGCTTCACCTTGCGTCAGTACACGCATCCATCTGCGGATGGCACCGGTGTACCCGACGGGTACCTCATGTTCCGATCGCCAATGAATCCGATTCTTGACGAACAGAGCTACGAACGAGAGTGGGGCGTGAAGCTCGGGATTGGCAGCCTTACCCAATCTCCAGCGCCGCTGAACCTCGACCACAACGAGATCCACCTCCCAGCCCACGGCTCAGTCCGAATCACCAACAACAACCGGGCGCTGGGTTCCGTAGGGAGGCTGTTCATTGGTGCCGAATCACTGGACTACCAGCGGAATGGCAGCTCACTGTTCAAGGTGGTGCAGGGTGAGCCGATCAAGGCAAGCCAGCCGACCGTTGAAGACAGCTACGACGAGTGGGTCCTGGGTAGCTTCCAGCAGGTGATCAACGGCGTGAATGCCACGGTGTCCTACGCCTACATCATCACCTACGACCGCTGGGTCGACTACCGGCTGCGTATCAACTGGGATTCGAATCCCGGCAACGTCGCCACGCAGATCGACTTCCCCTGGAAGGGGACGGGTCACAACCCGTCCCCGGAGGTTCCTGCTGCTGGCCTGGGCGTGACGCTAAACGGCGTCTTCGACCGCGCTGGCTACCCCACCCCGACAACCCTGTCGGTTCCCATTTCTGCCGCAGGGGCAATTCTACTCCGCTTCCCTTCCAACCCGAACAACTTCAACCGCGTCGGGCTCACCGGGCAGTGGGCGCTCACCAAGTAACTCAAACACGGAGGCCAACCATGAACATCAATGCTGACGCTGTCATCAACACCCTTGGCGCGAAGGTCGCGAACCTGGAAGTCCAGCTCGCCGTCGCCAAGGCGCAGATTGACCAGCTTCAGAAGGAAATCGCAGAAGCGCAGAAAGAAGACGATGCATGATCTAACAGGGGGCACCCAGTGAACCAAGTACTTCAGTGGGTGAACACAGGAGCGCTTGGCGCGGCGATAGCGATCTTCACGATCGTCTTCAGGAACCTGATGAAGATCATCTCGCGCGCCGATAGCCAAGCAGAGAAGAACGCCAAGGAGCGCGACCAGTACCTAGAGAACTGGGTGGCCACCGAGAAGGAGCTCTCGGACGAGCGTGCCGCTCACGCCAACACCACCGCCCAGATCGAGGGGCTGAAGGGCGCACTCTCCGCAGCCGTCGCTCGCATAGAGCGAATGGACGAACAGATAGCCGAGCAGAGCAAGCAGCTCGCCGAACAGAGCACGAAGATCGCGGCCCAGTCCGAAGAGATCGATCGCCTCAGAGGTGAGTTGTCAGCAGCCGGCCACGCCTGACGAATAGGAGTACATTGACCGCCTACACACAGAGCGGCTATCCCGTAGTCAACGACTACAGCGACCCGCAGCTCATCTCCAACCCGACAGTGCCAGGCACGAACGTGGTCATCGCTGGCGGTCTCCGCAAGGGCGACGTTGCCACTGTCCTGCTCTACTACGCCGCGAGGTTCAACAACGAGGTTGAGCCCCTGGGCAACGGGATCACCGACGACTGGGGCTACGGCAAGCGATCGATCCGTGGCGGCACCGGCTGGAGCAACCATGCCGGTGGCTGTGCCGTGGATCTCAACTCGACCGAGCACCCGCAGCACGTCCGAGGGACGTTCAGCTCGGCCCAGTACGCCACCATGCGCCGGATCGACTCCGATCTGGATGCGGTGGCCGGCGGAGACGTTCTCCGTCTCGGGATCGACTGGTCGGACGCGAGTGTCGATGAGATGCACGTCGAGTGCGCTCTGAACTCCGCTGACACCGGGTCCGTTGCCCGAGCCGCCGATGCCATCCGCAAGGGTCTGGCGCCGAACACTCCGCACGAGCTGATTACCTCGGGCGCGCCCCCGGCGCCGCCCGCTCCCCCGGCTCCTCCGGCCAAGAAGCCGGATACGAAGCCGACTCAAGACAACCAAGAAGAGGAGGACGAGTTGCGAATCGTCATGACAAGGGACTCCAAGGACCGCGAGGTCTGGGGTTTCGTGAACGCCGACGGTCTGATCGAGTACATCGACGACCCGGCCAGGCTGAGCTTCCTGCGAGCACTGGGAGCCAAGGTAGCCAAGGTGTCCCGCGCCCAGTACAACAGCTCGCGCGCGTCGGGCACGAACAAGGTGGTGTGAACATGCCACAACTCAACGAGCAACTTCGGCTGCGCATCTACCAGATCCTCGTCGCTCTCCAGGCGCTCGTCGTCGGCTACAACGTCGTCGAGCCGGAGCAGGCGACCCTCTGGGTGAACCTGATCTCTGCCGCCCTGGGGCTGGGTGGCGCAACCCTCGCCGCCGCCAACACCAAGAAGAAGGACTGACCCATGCTCCACGTTCATCTGGTCACCGGAGACGGTGCGCCTGCTCAGGGCAGTATCGCCATCGCCCCCGCGTCGCGGGGCGTGAGTGGCGAGCTGGTGATCGTGGAGGCCGAAGTCTTCCACCCTCTCGTCAACGGCGAGTGCTCCATCGACGTCCAGCGGGACGCCGGGATCGTGGCATGGCGTGTGCGTGAGCTCATCGTCGGCGTCGAGCCCGTCGTCCGCTGGAAGGTCATCCCGCCGCAGGGCGACATCGAGTACGCAACGCTGCCCGATGTCGACCCGGACACGCTGGACCCTGTCAGTGACGAGCCGGAGACCGCTTGGTGGGCCGCACTGTCCACCGTCGAGCTCACCCCTGGTCCGCAAGGCGATCCTGGTCCCCAAGGCCCGCAGGGCGAGACCGGACCGCGTGGCCCTGAAGGTCCACAAGGACCGCAGGGCGAACAGGGGCCTCGCGGCCCGCAAGGCGTTCCTGGCCCGGAAGGGCCGGAGGGCCAGCAGGGTATCGCCGGTCCCCGTGGGCCGGAGGGTCCGCGCGGTGAGCGCGGCCTCCAGGGCTACCCCGGATCGAACGGCCCTCGCGGGCTGGAAGGCCCGAAGGGCGACCCCGGTCCGGCTGGTCCGAAGGGTGACCCAGGTGCGCCAGGAGAACCTGGCGAGCAGGGACCGAAGGGTGATCCTGGCCCCCAGGGTGATCCCGGACCGAAGGGCGACCCTGGAGATCAGGGCGAGCAGGGACCTCGCGGCCTGCAAGGAGACCCCGGTCCTCAAGGCGACCCTGGCCCGAAGGGCGATCAGGGCGACGAAGGCCCCCGCGGCCTACAAGGCCCGAAGGGTGATCCCGGAGACTCCACCTACGACCTGTGGCTGGCCGACGGCAACACCGGAACTGTCGAGGACTTCCTCGCCGCCCAGAAGGGCGAGAAGGGCGATCAAGGCCCGAAGGGTGACCCCGGTCAGGACGGCGCTCAGGGACCGAAGGGTGACCCCGGTCAGGATGGCTCAGATGGCCAGGACGGCGAACAGGGGCCGAAGGGCGATCCTGGGCAAGACGGCGCTGATGGCGCCGACGGCAAGGGCGTCCTGGTGCTGAACTCCGGTGACCCCGTTCCGGCCGGCACTCCGGATGGAACGGTCATCTTCGACCGGGTGACCTGATGGCCACCTACCAGAACAACTTCAACAACGGATCCCAGGGTGTGGATATCACCACTGCCAACTCTGGGGACTCTGGAACGCCCTTCAACGAGATCCGCAAGACGGGATCCCCGACGATCGCGTACACCACGTCCGGAAGCCACGACGGCAGCGTGTGCGGGTACGTGTATGCGCCGGAGGGCACCCAGGGGGCTGTGCGCTGGAACTTCGGCAGCGCTCAGAGCGCCGTGGCCTTCAGGGGCCGGTACCGGATAGTCCCCGATGGTCACACGCTGGTGTTCTGCAACTTCTTCAACTCCAACTACGGTGTCGCGATCTCTTTGGCCGTCGAGCCAGCGGGAACGTTCGTCGTCCTCGACGACGACAACACTGTGATCGGCCGGTCGACCGTCACCGTAGACAACACGAAGTGGTACCGAGTGGAGGTCACCTGGGATCAGGCGACCACCACGCTCTGGTCCGGGATCTACGAGAACGACGACACGACTGCCGTGTTCGAGGCGTCCAGTTCATCCGCCGTGGTGCAGGACGTGTTCTACGGAAGGTGGGGAGTCGAGTCCACTCAGGGGGTCACCACGGTCCTCATGGACGACCTGGAGGTCGTCACCGGCTCATCGGATCGACTCGGCCCGTACGCATCGGCTGCCCAGGACACGTTCAACGCCTGGGAGAACGACACCAGGGTCCCGGTCACGATCCGCGGTGAGTACGTCGGTGGTGCGATCACCAACCTGATCGTTCGCGGCGTCACCGGACAGGACCTTCCGTCCTCTGCCGGCTCCCCGTTCGTCGTCGACGAGACGGAGGCCACCGCGCTGAACTCTGGCCTGATGGCCACCGGGATCTCCCACGAGGACCTGGAGGTCCACGATGGCGACCTGACCCTCGAGCCTGGCGTCACCTACGAGGGCCTGCTGGTCAGGGGCCAGGTCTTCGCCCAGCCAGGCGTGAACGGCTGGACGATCCGTGACTCGTCGATCGTCAGTCGGGTGCTGCCCGGCTACGTCGGGGGCGGCGTCGTGAACCTGAACGGCACCGGCCTGATCCAGCGCACCGAGATCACTCAGTGGGACCCGCTGCGTGGCCAGGACAACTCCAACTGGTGGGCGTCGGCGATCATGAACAAGGCCGGCAGCACCGTGTTCGACCGCTGCGACCTCCATGACGTCCTGGACGGCATCTACGTCACCGGCGGTATCCCGGAGGTCTACGGCTGCTACGGCCACGACTGGCAGTTCCGTGACGACGACCAGGACCAGAGCGGCAGCTCCCCGCCGTACTGGACGCACAACGACTGGGCGCAGGTGATGGCCGGCGGCATCAAGTTCCATGGCAACACCCTTGACATGAGGTTCTCCGAGCTCACCGGCATGCCACGGACGGCCAACCCGGATCCGAACGGCGTACTCCAGTGGCGCAACTGCCACGGCATCCTGCTGCAGGGCCAGTACGGCCAGATCACCCAGGTCCAGATCTACAAGAACTGGGCGCGGTACGGCTCGGTGTTCATCCGGGCCGCTGGCGGGAACTACACCGGCAACCAGGCAGAGATCTGGGGGAACCGGATCACCCCGAACCAGGGCATGGAGTTCTCGCAGTACACCCAGATGTCCAACGAGCCCAACACCCACTGGACGTGGGACGTCCACGACAACGTCTACAGCGACGACGCGGACACCCCGGTTGAGTGGCGCGGTCAGCCGCTGAAGGCGCCGGTCACCACCGGCAGCAAGACGGCCTGGCAGTTCGACAAGTACAACCGAACAGGAGCATGAGGAAGGCCCGCCGAAGCGGGCCTTGACCTCTCAAACCCCGCAGCGGCGGGGACAACGTCCGGACGCGCATAACGTAGCACAAGAAGGCCCCCTCCACAAGGAGGGGGCCTTCTTTGCGTTTCGGGGTCTCATGCCATAGAACCCCAGGAGGCCGTCTGTAAGCGATCGCAACACGCCCCCTGGGCCATCACCCTACCCCTTCCCCGTTCGTCGATTCTGGACCTTACTGCGGACTCGTTTTGCCGGGGTCCTGGACTTGGTGGACGATCCACTTCGGCGCTTCCCCGATTCTTGAGCCTTCAACGACGGGGTCTGGACCAGCTCGTCAACAGTCACCACCCGCAACGGTGGTGCGGGTCGCTTCGGCTCGACGTGGCGTAGGATGGCGGCTACTGGCGCACCACAAGCGGCGCAGAGGAAGACGGTCCGAGAGATCCTCGGTGTGTCCTCCGCCTCGACGCGGTCGATGCGGTACCGTGTGACTTCGACACCCGACGTACCGCAATTATCACACATCCCGGTGAACTTGGACGTCCTGGGCTTCGCTCTGGTCACTCTCGTGTGCCTCCTGTGCATCTCACGAGTGATTCTCATGAAATTGACTTCCGGTAAGTTGATCTTGTTGTTACCGTAGTGCCTCGTCAACTTGACACTGACAACCTGTGTCACACTTGACACGTTACATCGGTCACATCGGTGGCCGCAAGATTGAGTCGGAAGAGGGAGGTGATGTACGTGCAAAAGGGACAGCGAGTACAGCTCCCGAACAGCGAGATGCATCGCTGGGCAAAGCGCGGCCTCCGTAACGTCGAGATCCTTCGGCGCCTGGAAGAGGAACACAACATCAAGGTAGTCCGATCGGCGATCACCAACTGGAAGCGGCGGAACGGGTACACCGTCCGGGAGTCCACCCCCGAGAGACTGGAGCTCATCCCCTGGCGAGTGGCCCAGGAGCACTCCGGCGACAGGCTCTACCGGGTGCTCATGTCCGAGGTGCGCCTCCGCTCCGGCAAGAAGCTGGCTCGGCCGGACATGCTCCGGCGAGATCGGTTCTTCCGCGAGATGGCGGAGATGGACGGCGATCCAGTCATCGCGTACGACCGGACCAACGGCTGGTACCTGGTTCCACGTCGGCCAGGAGTTGACAAGGATCTCATTCGGGACCCGCGGCTGGACGCTGGCGGCAGGGAGATCCCGGATTCAGAACTCTGGCAGTGAGGTTCCTGCCTCGCGTCGCGCGCATGCGCGTACGCGCGCGCACGTAATGTTCTCTTTAAGCTCACTCCGTTCGGTCTCGGGGACCCTCCCCCTACGGGGGAGGGGTCCCCTCGACCTCACTACGTTCGCTAGAAGTGGTTCACTTCTTGAAACGTTTCGCGCGATGCGAGGAAGCACTTCCTGATCTGCCGATGCCGATGCCGGCCCTGGCGGGCCGTCACCGTCGGGGGCCGGAGGTCACCATTCCATGACCGTTGTGGTACGGTTTCTGCGACTCGCGTGGAGGTGCCGCCCACCGAGGCGAACCAACTTCCACCATCTTCGCCCAGGGGACGTCCATGCCAGGTTTCGAGTACGACCTTGACCCAGAGTCCGGCCGTGGACTCATGATCACCGCTCATGGTTGGCTGCCGCAGGATTGGCGCCGCATCGCCGGTGAACTTGCCACGAAAGGCTGGAGGATCACCGAACAGGTCTGGATGCTCGATCAACGAACCTACTACCTCCTGGAGGCTATGTGACCGCCGAAGCACTTCTGCCGTCTGTCCCGCCGAAGCACATGTCATTCTCGCAGGCCACCACGCTCCTGGGCTGCGGTGAGCAGTACCGCCTGAGCAGGGTCTTCAAGGTGCCGGAGCCGCCGGGTTGGGCGTTGATCGGCGGGAAGGCGCATCACCAGTCCACCCAGCTGTTCGACCTCGCCTTCGAGGACTTGAGGGCCGGAGGTCACCGTTCCGCCGAGGGTGTGGTACAGTGTGAACATGACACAGCGAGCGAGACCTCCGGGGCCGGAGACGGCCCGAGGGATCGGGAGGGCGGACATCCCTCATCTGACAGCGTGAGATCGCTGGAGGTGGAGCTGGAGGAGGCATCCGAACAGCTCGCCTCATCGGTGTTGGAATCTGGCACCGAGGCATCCGAGGCCCATCTAGCCGAGGTGTCGAAGCTGGCTCTCCAGCTCCAGGTCCTCCAGACAACTGAAAGCGTGGACGCAGAAGCCTTGCCACTCGAAAGGTGGAAGGTATCCGGTAGAGCGTCAAAAACTTGGCCGGAGAAAGAGAACGCTGCTTGGTGGGAGCACCACCTACCGCTCTTCCTGCGCGATTGGGTGAACTGGAGACTCAACTCTGGGTACCGCATGGCTTACCTTCCCGGTAAGGACGCTTCCGGGAATGTGAACATGACACCCGCGATTGAGCTAGATGTATCCGCAGATCTGGGCGGGATCCGCATCGTTGCGTATCTCGACCGAGTGATGTTGCACAAGGACACCGGAGAGCCGGTTGTGCTGGATCTGAAAACGAGTAGTCGTGAACCGACGGACTTCACTCAGCTCGCGCTGTATGCGGCGCTGTTGGAGGCGGCGGGAATCGCGAAGCCGGCGCTCGGGGCATTCTGGATGTCTCGAAAGGGAGAGGAAGGCACCGTCCATTCCCTTGAAGCGTTCGGCAGGGAGTACTTCGAGTACAAGTTCGGGATCCTGAAGGAGATGAGGGATCGCGGACTGTATCTCGCGAACGACAAGTTTCAATACTGCGGAAGCTGTTCGGTGAAGCAGTATTGCTACCAGGTGGGTGGAGAGAAGGCGCACCTCGTCCCGAAGCCCTGGGAACAGAATCACAACTGAATATCGAGAGCGGCTCGTAGTTCAGGCAGTAACACCTCCTTGGAGGAGACGTGGGTTCAACCCCCACCGAGCCGACGAGGACCACGGTGAGCCTGGGGTGATGTCCAGGCAATAGTTGAACGCTCCGGAATATCCGTGGCTAACGCCGGAGAACCGATCCTGTCGACCTGACAGTCTCATCAACTGGGTCGTCGGTTACGCGCGGGGAAGTGCAGGAGTCTTCCCCTACTGGGCGGGGGCCATCCGGTACAGCGTCGAGCCGGTGGCCTTAAACGACAGCAGAGCAAGTCTATCCTGCGCCCCCCCACCCATGGGGCTGGAATGGTTTCGACTGGGCGATAAATCCCCACGAGGGCAGAGCCCAGCACGCAGGTTCGAGTCCTGCCAGCTCCACGTGAAAGGAGAACTAGATGGCATTCCCTGATGAATTGGGGTACGACCCCAATGCCCTGCTGGACCCGTGGGACCTTGACGGCGACGAGCCGCGACCGATGGACGACTTCGATGAGATCGCCCGGGTCGACTGGGCGGAGAACTACGACTGGAGTCAGACGTCCTTCTTCCTTCACCGGAAGTCGGGTCGACTGTTCGAGGCATCCGATTCCGGATGCTCGTGCAGGTCACCGTTCGAGGACTTTCGAGTGTCACACCTGACCGAGGTCACCTCCCTGAAGCAGGTGGACGAAATCCTCGAATACTACGCCGAGGACGCTGAGGAGATCTACAGCGTCAACGAGGGTACGCAAGCGGACCGGATCTACCGCGCGAGGAATGTCCTCCGCGACTACTTTAAGAACAAGCAGAAAGAGGCCCTGAATGGCACTGCCTGATGAACTGAGGGTTCAGATCATCGCCGCCGCCGCCAGCGCGGCGGGGAGCATTGCGGATCCCGGCTACGACGAGCGGCTCGAGGAAGCTGCTGTGAAGATCGCGATCGCGGCCGGCCCGGAGTCAAAGGTGTCCCGCCGAATGGAAGGCGTCCTGAACGCTAAGAAGTTCGTCGGCACGCTGAAGAACCTGGAGGTCGAGGAGCGCTCCACCCGAGCCCTGGTGACCATCCAGGGTGCGCCGTCCCAGTACCACGAGGACGGGATCGAGCAGGCCCGTACTGAGCGCACTGACGGCCCGGCAGGCGCCGCCATGCTGGAGAAGCTCCGTCCCCTGGTCGGCCACCGCGTGCTGTTCTTCGTGGAGGTCCAGACGTTCGGGCAGGGTGCTGACGCTCGGAAGTTCCGTGTGCTGGTTCACGCCGAGGACCTGGGCATGCCGCGCGAGTACAACCCGCCGCAGAACAACGGCTACGGCCAGGCTCCCCGGCAGGCACCCCAGGCACAGTCGGCTCCGTGGGGTCAGCAGCAGTCCGCTCCCCCGCCTCCGCCTCAGCAGCCCCAGGCTGATCCGTGGGGTGGCGGCTCGGCTGCCGCATCCAACGGCCAGGCGTTCGACACACCTCCTTTCTGAACATGCCGCGCCGATACAACGCACAGCCGAGCAGGTACGGCCTGGCGATCCTGCGGGGTCTCCAGTCGAAGCACGTCTGCCAGGGCACCGTCCCTGACGGCGTAGTCGAACAGCGACGGATCAAGAACAGGGCGGCGCGTGCCGCCCGTAGAGCAGGGAGAGCCAAGTGACAGCGCCAGCACCAGAGGCGAAGGTGAACGTCAGTCTCAAGGGTCCGACGAGCGGAGATCCGTGGATCACCGTCGAGGGCACCGAGGAGCAGGTCCGCAGGACCTTGTGGAAGATCTCGCAGAACGCCAGGGACTTCGCCGCCAACGGCGACCTGTACGGCGCCGCCTACGCGGCCGACGCCGAGTTCAAGGCGAAGCGAGATGGTGCCCCAAAAGCACCAGCTCAGCCTCCGACTCTATCTGGGGCTGAGCGACAGGGGTCAGTGAAGCCGACCGGACTGAACGGCGAGGGCGTGGTCGATCAGGCCGTCGCCAACGTCCAGCAGGGTCTGGGCGGTCAGGTGGTTGCCGACACAGCCTGGTCGTCGGGTCCAGCGGATCCCCAGCCGGCCAGCGCGCCGCGCCACTGCAAGCACGGACCGATGACCTTCTACGAGCGCACTGCCGAGGAGGCGGAGCGGATCGGGAAGAAGCCGTTCGCGGCGTACTACTGCCCCCAGCCGAGGGAAGCCCCGGATCGATGCGAGTGGGTCCCAGTCAACTGAGGGGAGCTTGAATGGCGCTCAGCGCTGCAAGGGCTCTCCGCGGTGCCGCCGACGGCGGGCAGCCGATGCCCGCCATTCCGGAGCTAGCAGAGCTTTACAACTACATCAAGAAGATCTACATCGGTCAGGTGCTGATGATCGCCGGGAGGCCGGGCGCTCAGAAGTCAGGACTGGCTCTGTGGATGTGCGAGAAGTGGGGTCTCCCCACGCTGTACTTCTCGTCGGACATGGCGCGGGTGACCGTGTCAGCCCGCCTGGCGGCGATGCGGACCGGGATGGACTCGACCCTCATCAGGGAGATCCTCTCCTCAAATGAACCAGAGGACGAGTTCGAGGCCGACCGCATCGCCAGGAACCTGGAAGATTCGGCCATCCACTTCTGCTGTCAGCCAGAGCCGAGCCTGGAGAACATTGATGACGAGATCAATGCCTGGGTGGAGCTTCGGGACGACTACCCGAAGGTGATCGTGATCGACAACCTAATGGACGTCGAGCCGGTCAGCGACAACGAGTACCAGTCGCTCAAGGGGATCATGAAGGAGCTGCAAGTCCTGGCCCGCCAGACAGGCTCGCTCGTGATGGTGACGCACCACATGAAGGAAGAAGGGGACCCGGACTATCCAGCCCCCGCGAAGGGCGTGTCTGGCAAGGTCACGCAGACCGCGGAACTGACCCTGTCGGTCGCCCTGGACTCCGAGAGTACGGATGCCAACAAGCCGTTCCGGGTCTCCCCGGTGAAGACACGAGAAGGAGCGGGGTTCCCCAACGCGAACCGTTGGATCGAGCTCATTGCGAACCCGGCCACGAACCGGTTCACGACCACCAGCTTCTACGACAAGGTGAAGATGAATGGCCAATCCCAGTAAGGCGCGCGGCACGCAGTTCGAGTCCGCCGTCGTCAAGTTCCTGCGGGAACGTGGGGCCGAGGCCGACAAGCTCGGCCTGAACGGCAACGAGGACCAGGGCGACATCGTGGTCCGCGAGGAGTACGGCTACACCTTGATCGAGGCGAAGGCTGGCAGGAAGTACGACCTGGCTGGCTGGATGCAGCAGGCGCTGGTGGAGCGTGAGAACTACGCCGATGCTAGAGGGATCGACCCCAGGTCGGTTCTGCCGACCGTGGTGGTGAAGCGGCCGAACAAGTCAATCGGCGAAGCGTTCGTGATCACCACACTGAACGAGATCTACCCGGAGGTAGACGAGTGAGCTTGCAAGAACTGGTCAGCGCGACAGTCTTTCCCCCGGCGCCCACGCGGCTCCTGAAGGACATCGCCGAGGCCCTGGACACGCAGAACTACCAGCGCCACTTCGGCGGCTGGCGGTCGGTGTCCGTCAACGAGGAGAAGGGCCGGATCGAGATCGCCTTCTCGGACTTCGGCCCGGACGGAGAGCCGGTCACCAACAGGTACGACCTGAGCCTGGAGACGGTTCGATCGTCCGTGAACATGACACAGATTGCATGGGAGGAGCGCGCGGATGTCACCCAAGAAGAAGTCATCGCCCAAGCCGAAGGTGCCTGACGTGTTCGTGCCGACAGATGGGGGCGTCACCAACCCGCTGTTCGAGGACAACTTCTTCGATGCCGTCGCAGTGGCAGGCGAGGAGCGTCCATCCACCGCGACGGAGATCGAACAGGCTCAGGACGTGAACATCCCCATCACGCCGGAGGACGCTGCGGACTTCTTGGCCCTGAAGATCGACTCGTACGACCCGGACGACTTCTACGTCGTGGACGACGTGTCCGTGAACCGGCACGCCGTGCGGTTCACCTTGGACGGCGAGCGGTTCGTCGTCTTCCTCAACAAGATCCACTAGGAGGATCACGATGAACGAAGTCAGCATCAGCGAGCAGGAAGTCATCCTGGCCACGGTGATCCAGATGGGCGTCCTGTTCGCCAGCGCCGTCGACGAGGCTCAGGAGGACGGCGATCCGAACGGCGTTGTCCCTGGGCTGAACCTGGTGGTGAACTGGCTGGCGGATACCGCCAACGAGGGCGCTGCCGCGATCCAGC
>CAYTRA010000004.1:0-29001 GCA_964439675.1 uncultured Dehalococcoidaceae bacterium | reverse complement strand
CGCCTCGCAGGTTGAGCAGCAGGGGTCCAGGGTGATGCAGGAGTGCGCCTTGTCGTGGCGGATCAGGTCGGCCAGGCACTCGCCCGCGTGTCGCAGGAGTTCGGCGTCGTCCATCGGGCGGAGCAGGGGAGACGTGTTGTCGGTCATTCCGCACCCCTCAGTTGCGAGCGTGAGATCGTGGAGCCGCAGACGCTGCACTCCCCCATGCCGGTCCACATCCCGCCGGCGTCCGCGTACCGCTCGGTGTTGATGAGGCGGCCCCAATGATTGCCCTGCGAGCAGCGCCGCGCGGCCTTGCGCTTCGGCGGCACCCGTCCGGCCGCGATCAGCACGCGGCTCCCGTCACTGTTGAGCGCGATTGCCATGATCGTCTCTCCCGTTGTACGTTCCCCTCGCGGCGGTCCGGCTCATTCCGGTCGCCGTAGCGCGTCGTCTGGTGCCTCCCAAGCGTCCCAGGCGGCGCGTTCCTACCTTAGAGCGCCGCGCGGATCTCGTCGACGCGGCGGTCCAGCCATTCGAGCGGTCCTTCCTCTTTCGTTTCTAGGGGCGTGCTGGACGCAATCGCGTCGCTCCACAGGCCTGAGCCGTTGATGGTAATCCTGGCGGACGCGACGGTGCTGGTGTCGCTAGTCCAGAAAGCCGCGTAGTCGTTACCCATCGGACGCGCGGCCTCCGTAGTTGGCGATGATCTCTGCCGTGGGAAGGCGCTCCAGAAGCTTCTCAGTCAGTTTGCGGAGCGAACCGACTTCCTCCTCCAACCGCTCGCGGTGGAACTTCATCTGCTCCTCGAAGCGCGCTCGGTCCGCGTCGAGGTTCTTTTCACGAATCTCGACGGACGCCTCACGCTTGGCCTGCTCCGTCTCGAACTCCTGGCGCTTCCGCTCCAGACCCACCTTGTGCTCGATCTCCCGCTCCTTCTTCGCGAACTCCTCCTCGCGGCGACCCTTCTCGATCCGCAGCGTTTCAATCTGCTCCTTCAGCCGGGTTACGTGGTCCTGTAGCTCGGCGACCGTGCGGATGCCTGACAGGTCCTTCTTCACACGCTTTTCTGAATCCTCCAACACCTGCGTCACGGTCTGTCGAACGACCTCCTGCAACCGATCTGTTTTCACGATCCCGAGCATTTCGTCTCTCCTTGCGTATGGTGTGTGGGAGCGCGTCCGTCAGCCGTGCCAGCCTGAGAGCCCCAGAGAGTGGCCGGGTTAGGGTCGGCATTCTCCGGACGGCGCCCCGTCTATCGTGCCCTCGCCCCTTCGACGCGGACCTGTAGCGCCCGTATCACCTGCGGCGCGAACGCCAGTTGCCGCCGCTTCGCCTCGAGCAATTCCCTGAGCGCATCGGGGCACCCCATCGCCGCTCGGAAGCGCAGCACGTCGTCGGTCGGGTCAAGCTCCGCGTCGTGGTCCAGCACGTCCCCCAGGTCGGGCTCCGGAGTGTCGTCGTACGCGCGGTCAAGCTGCGATTGGAGCCAATCGATCAGCCGCTGAAAGCGGGACTTCGGTATGCCGAGCATCCGGCCCAGGATGAAGATCGACGCCAGTCGATAGAGCGGATTCGCCATGTCGCCGTTGCGGCAGCGCGAGATCCACGTCCGTCCCGCGCCCGGCACGTCCGCCCGGTCGATCCGTTTGACGCTCACTCCCGCCAGCGCCGCGCGAAGTTCGTCCGCCGCGCGCTCCCGCAAGAAATCCGAATCCCTCACCAATCGGCGCCGACTTTTCACGACAGGCCGCGCCCTTGCCCCTATCCTCTCCGCAGTGGCGATCATCTTGATTCCTCCGATCCGGTGTCCTCGTGGCTCTCGTTCACGTCAGCATCCCGCTCCGCGTCGTTCTCGACGACCTCGGCCTCCCTCTGGAGCCGCCGCCGGACTGCCGCGTCGAAGTCGAACGGCGTTCTGTGCTCACCGCCGCAGTCCGAGCCGATGAGGTACCACACGGTCAGGCCCCCTTCGTCCGCTCGCGCCAGCGCAGCGCCACAGCCGCCGCGATCAGCAAGAGGTCGATCCCGTGACGCTTGTTCATCGCCTCCGTGCCGATGCTCTCCTGTATCGGGTGATGGCCCTCCCATCCGTCACGCGGATCGGCTCCGCAGAGTGGCGCGATTTCGTACCATTTTCCGCCATTCTTCCGCGTCTTGCCGACATGGGCGCATTCGATGTTCGTACGCGAACATCCGGGCACCGAGCACCCGAGCGAATGCACGAAGTCGACGTATGCCTCCGAGAGAAACGCGCGCTCGAATTGCGCTTTGGCCCTCGCGTCGTTGCGCGGCTTGATCGGCTTCCGCGTGGCCGTATCGGCGTACTTCTGAGCGGCGCGGCGTCTCCATGCGTCGGGGTCGAACTTCCGGCGCGGGCGCGGCTCTGGCTTGGGGCAGGGGAGGAACGGCATCGGGGTTACGCGGCGGGCAGCACGTCGGAGGCGTACTCCGGCAGTGCGTGGCGCGGGAGCTTGGATGCGATTTTCCGCTCAGCCAGGTCGCGGAGAAGAACGCTCACGTTCCCGTCCGTCTCGCCCGCCGCGATCGACTCCAGCAGCTCGGCGCGGTCGGGCCGCATCCGAAACTTCAGGATCACCGACGATTTCTCTTTTGTGTTACGTGCGTTCACGTTATGCTTCTCCGATTGGTCTGTTTACAGGGGCATCCAACCACGAATCTGTGCCCGCGTACCACAATATGGTTGAATGTGACACAGAAAGTCAAGACTCATCGCACGAATCCGTGGACACACCGGGATTCGGTGCGAAGCAAGTCGGTAAACGGCTTGATGTTGTGTTGTCCGGGAAGGGGTCGAATGATGCCATCGCGGAGAGGCTGAAAGCTCGGACGGGCTACGAGACATCGGGCGAGAAGATCCGGAAGGCGCGGCGCGGTGAGAACCAGACGATCGCGCACGATCTACTGGCGGCCGTCGCGGAGGTGTACGAAATCGATGTTGCTTGGCTGCTAACGGGGAGGAAGCCCGCCGCCGACCATTCAGCCGATGGCGACGGGATCGCGCCGGGTGGCGCCCCTGGCGAGCAGCAGCGGTATCGCACGGTGAAGGAGCCGACGCCGGATGAGGTTCGCGCCGAACTGGCCCGCTACCGGCGCGCGCAGGGCGAAGGCGTTGGGCCGATGTGGCGCTTGGTAGAGAAGGTGGTCGACTCGGAGGACGGAGACTGGCGGGCGAAGCGAGGGATTGTCGAGGCGATTATCGCGGCGGGGCGTGTCGCGGTCAGCTACGGCGAATCAATGGCGGCAGTGCAACGGGGGGTGGTGATGGAAGCGGAAAGCGGTGCCGCCGACGGTCGGAACGAAGTCAACCGCATCGAGGCTGAAGAAGCAGCGAGGCGCGCCTACCCCCACGGCGAGACCGCCCCAGTCGTCCCGGCGCGCAAGCCTGGCGAGGAAGGCGGGCAAGCCCGAACGGGCTCAGGTTAGGAGACGAAGATGGGGCGGGTCCTCGCGATCAAGGATTTGCCATAGCGCCAGTTCCGCCGCCCGGATCTTCCCGGCGTCGTACACAGTCGCCTGAAACAAGAGCTGGCCCGCGCGATTGACCGCCGCGATGAATCGCTCGCCGCCCGGCCCGGTCCAGGGAAGATGATAAACCCCACGCGCGACCAGGGGCACCGATGGAACGCGAGCTGAATCGGGCATCATGCACCGGCGTCTGAGGTAAACAGATGAGGTCAGCAAGTGTAGGGCGAGACTCCGCGCCCCGGCAAGAGGTTGAACTTTAGATGTCGTGGATGGCACCCATACCGGCACCCCTCGTGCCTCGGGCGCGGAATGATCGGGGCGCGTGATTGCGGCCATTTCTTGCGGGTTCCGGCGGGTAGCTAATTCCGGGTGTGGCGCTGGCACAACAGCGCACCATGCAGGATTCGTTGCGGGATGCAGGATCAACTCGAACCGGGGAGGGACGATGTCGAAGCTGAGCAATCTGGATTGGTGGCTCGGCCGCACACCGGCGCAGCTCGCGCGGAGGGGGCGAATCGAAGCGCGGGCCCAGGCGGTAAGAGATGCGGGCCAGTCGATGCAGCGCGTGGGCATGACGCTCACTCTATGCGTAACGATTCCGATCGTGGTCTTGGTCCTGACGTTCCCTCTCGGCCTCGTACTCGGCCCTCTGAGCGCATGGGGTATCTGGACACTCAGACGCAGAAAGGACGGACGATGATGAAATACGTGGCGTTCCTGGCGGCCGTTCTCGCCCTGACCGCATGCGAGGGACCGATGGGTCCCACCGGCCCCCAGGGGCCTGCCGGTCCCGCAGGGACGCAGGGCCTCGCGGGAGCGGCCGGCGCCGATGGCGAGGACGGCGCGGGAAGTCGGCTGGTGGAGTTGATCGACGTTCCCGATCCGCTCCCGGACGGATGGATAGCCGAATGGCATCCGCCGGTCGACCCTGCGGAGCTCGGCTTGCTGTGGCTCGAGCCGCCGCTGCTCGGTTGCTTCTGGCGCAACGTGAACGAGGCCAACTGGCGGCCCTTCCCGAACGACCCGGACACTGACGATCCGCGTTGCGAGCTCGTTATCACGGGCACGCGGTGGAAGGTGGTCGGATACAACGTGATCGCCGGGACCCAGGTCGCGTTCGTGATCGTCTACTGATGCAGTAATGGCGACCAAACGGGAGCGTAAGCCGGGGCCGCGACGAATGAGGGAAGACCCTGAGGTCGAGGCCCTGTATCACCGCGTCGGTGATCGGATTCAGCAGCTTCGGCTGGAATCCAATCTCACGCTTCGCGGGGTCTCGGAGGAGGTGTTCGGGTCTGACGGGATGGCGGGGGCGTGGTCGAAGTGGGAGCACGGGAAGCACCTGCCTCACGTGGGCACGCTTTACATCATCGCGCGGCACTTCGGGACGACGCTCGCAGGGTTGGGGCTGTTCGAGCCCGAGGGCGAAGTGTCTGCCGCGGAAGTCCAGATAGCCGTCCGGCGCATTGAGTCGGGGCTAGCGATCCTAAACCGAGAGGAGGCGGGATGATGACGCTTTGTGGACACGAGGAGGCGCGTAAGGGGATCGGGTACAAGGCGACGCTCTACCCCCACAGCCCGCTGTTTTTCGATACCAGCATCGCAGTATGCCCCGAGTGTGGGATGGGGACGGTGCGGCGGGAGCCGTCCGCCGACAAGCTAGCGAAATTTTACCGCGAGGATTACCGGTCACCCTGGTCAGCGCACCATGTGGCAGCGGGTCCAGCACCGATTTCGATGCGCGGTCAGGCCCAGGTCGCGCTGCTGAGACAGTACGGCGGGATCCGCCCCGGATCATCGCTGCTGGACATCGGCCCCGGCCCCACGGCGGATACAATCCGGGCGGCCAAGATCGCGGAGCCGGGCGTCGGACGCCTCGCGGTGTATGAGCCGGACCCGCCGAGCCAGCGGCGGCTGCGGCGCTACGGCGCGGAGGTCATCGGCGGCGACTTCCCGGCGGAATCCAACGACGACCAGTTTGATTCGGTCATCATGTCGCACGTGCTCGAGCACTACAGGCCCAGCGACCTGCCCGCAGTGCTCGCGTCCGTCCGGGAGTCTCTGGCGCCGGGCGGGCTCTTTCTCTGCGAGGTCCCGCACGCGGACCTCCGCATCCATGCGCATAGATCCAACGACGCGCCGCACCTGCTCTTTTTCTCCGAACGTGCATTCCGCGAGCTGCTGATCGCGCACAGCTTCGACGTGCTGTTTTTCAGCACTGTTGGCCCCGTCTGGCGCGAGGCGGCGGCGGCTCCGGTGCCGAGCATCCCTGTTCGGCTGCTGCGAAAGGCCGGGCGGGGAATACGCAGCTTGCTGGCCCCGATCCCCCGCGCCGCCAAGGCCCTCGTCACCCCGCCCAGCAATGCAGCATGGCTCACTTCAGAGGAGTTTGCGTACGGCGGCGATCGTCAGTGCCTGCGCGCGGTCGCGCGGGTCCGCGAATGACAACGACCCGCTGACCAGGCGGGCCGTTGCTGGCGGGCGGCGCTGCGAGGGTGCCCGGTCAGGAGCCGGGTTGGTGGGATCGTCCGTGTCAGGCGGCCAGCTTCGGCGGCAGCGGCTCCGGCGGATCTTCGGCGAGGGCCTCGAGGGAGTCACCGTACCACCGCGCCGCGCGGTCCAGGTGGTTGCGGAAGCTCCGGATGTGCCACGGATTTACGAAGTCCTTGGTCGTTGTCTGGCTCGCATCGTAGACCCCGCCGGCGTTGTAGGTGGCCGCGCAGAGGATCGGGTCGAGGTCGTGCTTCTCCCGCGTGGCCGCGATGTAGAGCGCGCCGGCCAGGAGGTTGTTGAGCCGCTGCCCGGCCTCCAAGCGCCCCGCCTCCGGTGCGTACATGACGTCGCGGTACGTGGAGAGCAGGACGTGCATGGGGCCGTAGCTGACCCGGTTGGGCGTCTGATCGTCGGTCAGGTAGCCGGGCTCTCGGCGGACGCGCGGGTAGTCGAAGTCGTGGCCGGTCCAGCGGAGCCCCCCTTCCGTCAGGGCTGTCATCATGAGGAGCGCGATCGGCACCCGGCTGACGACGGAGACGTTTCGGAAATCGTGGCCCCACACCCGTAGCAGCCGCCGCGCGGTGACGGGCTCGCCGGGCGTCCGCATGAGTCCTTCGTCCGTCTCGACGCCTTCGGGCGTCACGCGCCAGCGCCGGCCGCCGAACTTCTGCATCCACATCATCGGTTCCGGCTCTCCACGAACGACAGCATGTGGTAGGTGTCCATCGCGCCGCGCGCCGCGAAACCGAGCGCGAATCCGACAGCGAGGGCCATCAGCTTCACGCGGCCCGCCTGTCGCCTGAATCACCCACGCGAATGACATGCTTCTCGATGGCGCGACGGACCTTGCCTTGCGCTCCCTCGTAGGCCATCGACCCCGCGATTCGGACCGCCGTCCAGTAGACGGTGCACACGTAGGTCGCTCTCCACCATGGGGCCTCGTAGTACCTCGCCACGCGCCAGAGGTTGAGTCTCAGATACAGGTCCGCCAAGACCTGCGGGACGCGCGGGAGACAGCGGTGGTTGTAGTGCCAGTCATGCCGCCGGCATGCGATCCACGTGGGAATTCCTTTCCAGAAATCCGGGGAGTCGGTGCAGCCGTTGCACTCAAAATCGTTCGGCGGGGTCGGCCCCAGGAGATTCGCCCAGAGGTCCGCGGGGCACTCGCGGAGCTCGCCGGATACGCGGAAGTAGAGCGCAATATTCGGTATCGTCATTGTTCGGCCGCCCTGAATCGATAGGTCTGGTAGCACTCCTGCGGGGTGGTCGGGATCAGGCCCCGGTCGCTGGCGTCCACGCAGAGGAGATATTGCATCCCCGGTGACTGGCTCCGGAGCGTGTCGATCGCCGCCGTGTTGACCTGAATCGCATGGGTGTTCGTCCGCACCTGCTCCGGAATTGCGAGAAGGCCAGAGAGCACGACCCATCCGGCGGCCAGGGTCGGCGCCGCCACGCCGACCGCATGCATCGCTTTCGCGAGCAGGGTCAGGCGCTGCCAGTAGGTGCGGAGAGAGGTCATGGTCGCCTGTCTATGTGGATGCGAGCTGGCGCGCTTCCCACGCCGCGAGCACTTCGGTCGTCCATGCTCCCTGTTCGATCAGGTCCGCCGAATCCTGACCCAGGAGTTCGACGAGCTTGGCCTTGTCCCCGGGCTCGACCACCGTGCGCCAGGGGTTCGAGGCGACGATCTCCTCCGTGCTGTCGTCGTTCGTGCGCACGACCTGCTTTGCCTTCTGGATCTGGATGTGCCCCGTCTGGGGCAGGATCTCGACTTTCGTCGTGACTTCGCGTTCGGTGAGCATGGCTAGTCCACTTGGTAGGTGACGGAGGCGGTGACGAGGAAGGGGGCCGAGAGCGCGGACACGTCGACGCCGTCCCCGGTTTTGCCATCGCCGTTTTGCCGGAACTGGATTGTGGTCGTCTGAGCGAGAAGAATCGCCTCCAATTGGGTGTAGCCTGTTGTCAGGTCGAAGCCCGAGAACTCCCCGACCGAGACCCCCGAGGAGACGTTGGCGGCCGTGGACGGCGTGAATGGAAGCCCTGTTATAATCGCGTCCCCGGCGGCATCTGAATCGAGCGCAGATATCAGGATCCGGAAGAAGAGGTGGACGACATTTCCGATCCTCGTGTACGCTCCGACCTTGATGCTATAGGTATGCGTTCCGGCCGTCGTCGCGCCTTCCAGCTTGGGCGTCCATGTGCCCTCCTCGTAGTCGTCCAGCGTCTCGTCGCCGAACGTGATCCCTGCCGACGCCGTGATGAGGCTGGTTGCCGAAAGCGCATCGACCGACGCGTCCCCGGTCACCGTCAGGTCGCCGCCCACCGAGGCGTCGCCTTCCACATCCGCTAATCCGCTCAGGTAGAGGTTCTTCCAGCGGTTGATATCACTCCCGATATCCCGCGTCTCGTCTACGTCCGAGAGCAGGTCGTTTGCGATCGACGCGATGTTCTGGAGCACCCGAGCGGAGGTGATGACCTCCTTGTCTCCGATCTTCACGTGCGGAAGCACCGCGCTCAGGAGGTTCTTGAGCGCCCGGTCAGCCGTGATGACTTCGGTGCCGCCGATCCGGAGGGCGAGGGCGGTTCCGTCTTTCTGTAGGTCGAGATGGCTCATGGACCGAATAGGGTGATGTTTTCCGCCTGAGCGAGCACGGCCGCCGCCGTACCGGAGTCGTCCAGCGTGAGCCCGCTGTCATCGTCCGCGACGATCGTGAGCGCGTCCGCGCCGTCGCCGGAGAACGTGTATCCGCCGTCGTCGTCTGTGACGATGTACACTGCGGTGACCGGGGTGAGCAGCCAGTCATAGGCGCCGCCATCCGTCCGCCGGAGCCGCACGGTCGCGCTGTATTCGCCGAACCCCGCCCGGTTGGGATCCGGGTCCAGCCCCACGTTCGATACGTCGCCGGGCGTCACGGAAACGAGGATGCTCGGGAACTCGAATTCGATTCCGTTCCGCGTCTCATAGTAGGTGAGGTCGCGGCCGATCTGGTCCGAGAGCAGGCCGATGAGCGCCGAAGGGTCCGACTCGAACCGGAGCACGCCCACGATTTCCGCGGCGGCTTCCGTCGCCTTCGTCGTGTGCACCGCACCGCCGATCGTGTCGCGACTCCACGAGGGCCGGCGGTAGGCCGGACGCACCCCGAACAGCGGCCACTGGAGCGAGTGGTCCTGATCGACCGAGTCGTCGTCCGTCCACCGGAATCCCGCATCGCGAGCCATGTCAGGCGATGGGTTCGTAGAGGAGGGGCGCATCGTCCGGATCGTCCAGCCGGAGCCGGATGGCCGCTGCGTATTCGGCGAAAGCGAAGCGATCCGCGTCGGGCTCCAGGGCCACGGACGACGCATCTGCGGGCGTCACGGAGATAAGCGTCCCTGCGAATTCCACCGTGGTTCCGCTCCTCACCTCGTAGTAGGTGATGGATTTCCCGGCGCGCTCCGAGAGCACGCGGAGGAATTCGTCAGGGCGCGTCTGGAACCGGAGCACGCCGTCCACCTCCGCCGACATCGTGGCGCCACGCTCCGAGTGGATGTGACCCGACAGGGTTTCCAGCCTCCAGACCGGCCGGCGCTGCCGGGGGCGCGGGATCCGGAGCGGCCAGGAGAGCGCGAAGTCGTGATCCCCATCGATGTCCGTCCACCGAATCCCCGCGTCACGAGGCATGAGCCAGCGCCCCGGCGCCGTCGTAGAGTGCTGCGGCGGCTTCCGCGCGGGCGACGACCGGACCCGCGCCCCCGGGCGTCGCCTCGCTCACCAGCTCCGCGAGCCCGCCGCGCCGGAGCCAGTCGCCGTACGCGTAAACGAGCACATGGACGGCAGAGTGCTTGATTGCCTCCCAGACCTCCGCCCGCTCCGCGCCGCTCATCTCGAGGAGCCGCCCCGGCATCAGCACGATCAGGTCGTGCCTTCCGCTCCACGTGGCAACGTCGGTGATGCTGGCGCACCGAACCACCGTTCCGGGAACGGCTTTCGCGCGCTCCGGGTCGATCTCTATTCCCAGGAGGCGCGTGGCCCCAAGCGCCTCGCCGAGTTTTGCGAGGAGCGCCCCGTCGCCAGAGCCCAGGTCGAGGATCGACCGCACCCGCCCCACGAGCGGCGCGGCGGCCTGGATCAGCACGGCGTGGGCTTCGTCCATCGCACGCCGCGAGGAGAAGCCGTTGCGCTTGGCGCTCGGGTCCTCGATCTGGACGACCTTTCGCTCCTGTCGCCAGGTGCGATACGGGTGCCGGGTGCCGCGGGCTCCTTCCGCTGGATAGCGGTCGGAGTGGACCCTGACCGTCAGGGCGTCCGTCGTCGCGTCGGTGCGCGTCGTGATGCGGAGGATCGGGCTCCGGATCTCCGCGATCCCGTGCAGAGCGGACCATTCATAGGGCCAGGACAGCGCCTCGCGGAGCCATGCCATTTCCGTTTCGTAACCGAGCCTGTCACCTAGCTCGAGCATCGTCCGCCCGAACTCCCGCGTCGGCTCGCAGTCCCAGGAGCATGGAAGGTGAGGCACGGCGCGGTATCCCGCCCAACGGCCGAGGATCTGGTTATGCGGATCGACGCTCCTGACGTCGGCTTCCCCTGACGCCGGATCGCCGGTCATGGCCCAGGTCGTGTCGACCCGCCCCTCCGTGGCCCAGACGCGCGCAAAGAACGACCGGCAGCACTCCGGATAGCCGAGCATTCGGCCCATCTCGGAATCGTCTAGCGCGTTCCACGCCTCGACCCACCGCTCCGCGTGCTCTGGCAGGATGTACACGGCCCGGTAGTCCCACGCCTCCCCGGGCCGGGGATCCCGCATCGATTGGCTGTAGAGTGCGGCCCGCGCCTGCATCTGGAGCGGGACGAGGGCGAGGCCGTTCCGGGCGGCCCAGGCCGATTCGTTCGCGAGCGCGTCGGGTGCGATGTTGGTGAGCCCCGCCTGACGGATCCCGCGCGCGACGCTGTGGCGCTCGATTTCCACCCACGCCGCGCCAATGCGGTTCAGCCGCGGACCCCACACCTCGCGGGCCTCTGGGCTGGTCCACTGGCGGCGGGTGAAGTCGGGCATCCGAAAAGGAAGTCGGTTCATAGCTCCAATATCGATGCCATTACTGCATCACGCCAGAAGTATCGGTGTGGTCGCCATGCGAATCCCCGTGCGGCCGATCGGCGTGCGCGGTTTCTGGCGACCGGTCCATCCGGCTCGCCTTCCCCGCGAGGATCCGGCGCGCTCCCGCAACCGACACCCGGGATCCCCGCGACCAGTGCTCGATCATCACCCGCTCGATGTCGGCGCGGTCGGGCGCGAGCGACGTCGGGACCTTGCCGCTAAGCCGCATCCGCGCCTCCTCATCCTCGAAGAGCGCCATGTAGAGTCCGCAGTACATCGACCGGTTCCGCCAATCGCCATCGATGCCTTCGCCCGGGCACTGGCCTTTGCACATCGAAAAGAATCGGCATCCCTGGCACCCGCCGTGCTCCTGCGGGGTCATCGCGAGCGCCACGTAGCGCTCGAACCCCGCCCGGTCTGCCTTCGGCGCCATCACCCCGTCTTTCTGCGTCCGCCCGCAGTTGGTCCGGTTCCCCTGTCCGTCGACCCCGTGCACGGCGGCCGTGGTGTACGGGTCGCAGGCGTTCCACGTGCATGTCGTCTGATCGTCGTTCCCCTCCAAGAGCCGCCGGATGTCCTGCACGATGTCGATGCGGAGCCGGGGCAGCGTCTCCATGAAGTCCCGCATGTCGCGGTAGAACGCGACATACTCCTCGATCGGCGGGGCGTTTTGACCGGCCCGCGCGTCGATCTCCATCGGGTGAAAGCGCACGCCGGAGACGCCGATCGCGTCGAGATAGCGGATCCACGCCTTGAACTCATCCCGCCGCGCGCGGTCCATGTTGAGCCTGTGGAGCACGATGATCACCGACGTCGACACCCCGGCCTCCCGTAGCCGCCGAATCGCGTCCTCGCTCGCGGCCGTGGCCTCGCGCGTCTTTTCCAGGGATCCCCGCGAGCGTAGGTCGTTCATCGGTCCAGTCCCGTCGATCGACACGCCGATATGGACGCCGTAGCGCTTCGCGAGCTCGATGTGCCGGTCGGTGATCAGGGCCCCGTTCGTCTGCACGCCGAGTTTCTGGCCCCTCGCCTTCCCCCACGCCCACATGCGCTCGATGTCCTCAATCGGCATCAAGAAGGGCTCGCCGCCGTGCAGCGTCCATGACCCCCCCGCCTGCCGCCCGAGTTCGGCGAGGAGCCCGTCCTGCATCGCCGTGAGGTCGTAGTCCTTCGGCCCGTAATTCCCCGCCTCGCGCATCTCGGTTTCGTAGCAGTATTCGCAGCCGAGATTGCACTTCACTCCAACCGGGTTGAGCTCAATCGTCATCAGTTGTCGAGGTCCGCGTGAACGTCTGCATGCACCTGATCCCGGTGCGCGTCGGTATGCTCGGAGTCCGCATGCGCGGTGTCATCGTGGCTATCAGTGTGGTCGGTGTCGGCATGGGTATCCCCGTGAGCCGTGTCCTCGTGGGTGACGTCCCCATGCTCCGCCGTGTCGCTGTGGATATCCTGATGTGTCGACTCGTCCGAATGGGCGTCGGCGTGCTCGGTATCGCCGTGCGCGGTATCCCCGTGCTCGGTATCGAGGTGGGCCGCATCGCTGTGGGTGTCCTGATGCGCGTCGTCGGTGTGGGTATCCGAGTGCGAGGAGTCGTCGTGCGTGTCACCATGGACCGCGACGTCATCGTGCGTGTCGGAGTGGCAGGGATCGCCTTGGGAAATCAGCGGGCTGCACTCCCCGGTATCTGGGTCGATCTTGCCGGAGAAGTCGGTGTGAGAGTTCGCGACCTCCTGGTCCGTGTGCGCGTCGTCATGCGCCCCGTCGTTGTGCACGTCGTCATGAGCGACGTCCGTATGGTCGTCGGCGTGGACGACGTCCTGATGGAGCGTGTCTACATGGTCCGAATCGACGTGCGCCGTGTCGTCGTGCGAATCGAGGTGCGATTCGTCGGTGTGCGCGTCGAAGTGCCCATGGTCGGTATGAGCCGTGTCTGCATGGGCATCGTCGGTGTGCGTGTCCTTATGCGTCGAGTCGTCGGCATGGGCGTCCTCGTGCTCCGCATCGCCGTGATCGGCGTCGTCGTGCCAATCAGTATGATCGGAGTCGTCGTGGCTATCGGTGTGCGAGCCGTCTTGATGGATGTCCGCCGGGGTCTGGTCCGCATGCTCATCCGCATGCGAGCCGTCGTCGTGGACGTCCGAATGCGCGCCATCGACATGGCTATCGGCATGCGCCGAATCTTCGTGACTATCCTCGTGCGACAGGTCCCCGTGCTGGTCGTCGTGATCGTCGTCCGTGTGCGAGTCGGTATGGCTCGTGTCCGAATGCGAGTCGTTGTGCGACGAATCCCCATGGGTGTCGTCGTGGAAGCACTCCGTGCCGGTCCTCGTATTGACGTCGCAGTGCCCGTCACTCTCGTGCCAGGAGATGTCGCCGTGCGAGTCGTCGTGCGCGGCGTCAATGTGCTGGTCCGAATGCTGGGTGTCGGTATGGGCGTCGCCGTGCGTCTCGTCGACATGGACGTCGGTATGATCGGCCGTGTCCCCGTGGCTATCCGTATGGGAGCCGTCCGTGTGGGAATCCGAGTGCGAGGAGTCGCCATGCGAATCGGAGTGCGAGACGTCCGTGTGGAAATCGGCGTGCTGGTCCGCGTGGAAATCCCAATGCCCATCTTCGTTGCTGTCGGAATGGGTGTCCGCGTGCGCGTCATCGGTGTGCGCGGTCGAATGCGCGCGCCAGCCCGCATCCCACAGCACGTAATCGTACTGGACCGTGCCCTCCCCATAGACCCGTGTGCGATCGATCACGACCGCGATTCGGTCGCCCGAGCGCGTCGCGGTCTGCGCTTCCGGCGCCTGAAGCTCCGCCATCCGGAGCACCACCTGATCCCCGGGCGCGGGCGAAGTCGATTCCACGGCCGCCGACAGTCGGTAGGCCGTCGCCCCATCCCCGGCCAGCGCGAACACGCGGGCGGAGTAGAGGTCCGGCATCGCCTCCGACCACACCCGGCGCATGACCTGCTGGCCCATCGCGAGTTCGTAGGGCTCCTCCACTGTGGGCGCCGGGTCGAGCGTCTCCACGCGCACGACGTCCGATAGGTCGAGGTCGGGCAGCACTTCCGCCACGGTCGTAAGGCGTGGATCCCCGTGCTGCGCCTTCAGCCGCCAGACGTTCGCGATCTCGCTCCCACCCGCCTCGAAACCGACCGCGCCCGCCACGTTGTCGGCATCGAACACGTAGAGCCCGGTGGTCGGCACCGAGTCGCCCGCCCAGACCGCGACCGGATTGAGGGTTCCGTCGGCCTTCGTCTGCGGGGCGATCAGGTAGGGCCGCCACACGAACTCTCGCAGGAAGTCGCCGCGCGCCACCGGCGCGGTGATGGCGAACCAGTGGCCCTCGTCTCCCAGGTCCCCAAGGTCGTCCACCGCATCGGCGTCATACGGCATCCGCCGCCCGCCGAACGTGCCGCCCAACACGTCCTCCACCAGGGCATCCAGCCGGTATCCGTTTCCCTGCACTTCGGCGGTGATCGGATCGATGACAGGGCCGATCAGATACGGCGTGACCGGCGAGGTCGGGACGCCGTCCGGCCAGTAGAGACGGAATTCCCCGATATCGTCATCCGCGGAAAACGTGTGGTCAGGCCATTCGATCCACACGCCGCTTGGGAAGTGCGGCGGGTCACCGACCCAGAAGCCGATCTCTTCGTCGAGGTCCGCCGGATCGGAGGAGGAGCCGAACGAGATGACGTCGTAGTCCGTCCCGTCGACCTCCATCTTGAGTCCGTCGAAGTTGTCGCGGACCACCCCGACCATGTCCTTCGGCACCGCGAGCGTCGACTCGAGCTTTACCTGCACGAAATCCCCATCCACGTCCAGCACGGTCCCCGAACTCGCGAGCCCAGCCGCCGCCTGCCGATGCCAGGCCTTAGTCGTCCCGAGCGGGTAGAGCTGGACATGGGTGGTGGTCGAACACAGGATGTCTCGCAGGAGCGACGAGTCGGCCGTGAACTCGAATTCCCACGTCACGGGGTCCGGGCTGGAGGCGCGGGAGATCCGGCGTAGGTCCGCGCGCGCCCACGAGCCGCCGTCGACCCGCGTCTGGACCTCCGCCCATCGGCCAATGATCCGGAGCCGCCCACCGCTGAACAGCTTGGCCGTGATCTCGCCGTTCGGGTCCGCAACCTGAATGCTGTAGGGCAGGGAAACGAGCTGCCCCCGGAGGAGCTGGAGCTGCTGCGAGCCGATGCCGTTCGGCGGCCCCGTCAGGCGCTCCTCATCCAACGTGAAGGCGACCGACGCATCGTTCGGAACGTCGGTCCCCTCCTTGTGGATCCGGATGCGCCACTCGCGGACGAGGCTCGGCATCTCCTATCCCGCGAGTTGGTGGCAGCGCGCGAGCAGGTCGTCGGTCCAGGCGAGCAGGTCATCCCGCGCCCACTCCGCCCCCTTTGCCCACCGGGCATGGGCTTCGATCACCGCGCGGCCTTCCGTCAGGCGCCGGATCTGATGCGGCAGCATGGCGGCCATGCTGTATCCGATTTCATGCGCGCGAAGCTCGATCTCCGTGACGTGGAGGTACGAGTAGTGCGCGTGCAGCACGGCGCTCATCGGGCGCTTCTTGTCCTTCCGGACGCCCGACTCATAGAGCTCATCCGGACCGTTCAAGAGGATCGTCCCGTCATGCTCCTCCATGTCGATTCGGAGCGCGCGGAGCTTGTGGTGCCCCATCTCATGGAGCACGCCTTCCGCATAACCGACCGGGTTGGCCGCGCGAACCATGATCGACCCCCACCCGCTTCCGGGCCCGCAGGTTCCTCCAAGCGCCGCCATCGAGAACGCCGCGCCCGCGCTCGGGAGCTGCGAACGGATCTCGTCCAGTAGCACTTGAGCCTCGCGCCTCGCCTCCGGCCAGGTGCGGAGGATCTTGTCGGCATGCTCGAGCACCGGGTGGCTCGTGTCCGTCAGCGCCACCGCGCCCGTGCTGGCACCGCACCCGCCGCATTCCTCCGGACCGACCAGCCGGACCTGCCCGTCGATCCACGTCGCGCCCTTCTCGGGCGTCGACGGCTTCCAGCCCCACCGCTCCCCGGCGGCCCTAAAGAACAGGTCCGGCGTGTCCTCCGAAGGCTTCACCCACCTCGTCATATCACCCCCCTACGCTTGGCATCGGTAAGCGCCGTAGTGACGAATCGGCGCCAGTATGCGTCGTTGGCGGCCACCTCCGGCGAGGCGTACGACGGTGGCGGCCCGACGCGCGAGAGCACGGCGTCGGCAAACGCCGCGGGATTGGGCGCGGGCGCGCTCGCCATGCTCCGCCCGCCACCGCCTCCGCCCATCGGCTGGATCTTCGCGCCGGACGGACCGGCGAATACGAGTTCCGGCCCCTTCTCTCCGACCACGCCGAAGTGCCCTGCGGGCAGAAGCCCGCCGCCCGCGAAGAAGCCCCCGAAGAAGCTCGATAGGAACCCTCCCGTACCGCCGGTCAGGCCGGTGAAAAGGGTCTTGAGCAGCGCGTTGGCTGCGAGGCGCGCGAGTTGCCTGAGCGCGTCGCTGACGAAGTCGCGGATCGCGTGCTTGGCTCCGAGTGCGAAATCGACCACCGCGTCGGATGCGGAACCCGCCACGCGCCCCACGCCGTTGCCGAAGTCGTCCCAGATGTCCGCCGCGGTCACCACCGTGCTCCCAAGATCGTCCGTCTCATCAGCCGCCCGGCGCGCGCTCGGGATGTAGACCTTATCCAGGGTGCCGCCCGCGTCCTCGAACTCCTGCGTCATCTCCCGGATGGCCCGTTGGTTCTCTCGGCCCCGCTCGGCCATGCGCTCGAAGAACGTCGTCACTTTGTCCGTCGCGCTTTTCGTCGGCACGACCATTTCGGGCTGCAACCGATCGAACGCATCGCTGATCCCGTCGACCATATCCGGCACGAAGGAGTGCCCGACGACCGCGTCGTACATGCCGGCGAAGAAGCCCGTTACCGCGTCGATCTTGTCTTTCACGCCGTCCACGATCGCGGCGAACTTCTCGACCAGCCACTCGTTGATGGCGTCGTACACCTTGACCGCGATGCGGCTGATGTCGTCTCCGAACGCGACCCACGCGGCCGTCAGTAGGGCCGCAGCGCCGATGACCCAGCCGATCGGATTGCTGAGAAGCGCGAAGGCCGATCCGAGCGCGCCCAGGACCGTGATGACGTTGCCGACGATCGCGATGATGGGACCTAGTGCGGCGAGAACACCCGCCGCGCCGACAATGAAGGTCTGCATCGCCGGGTCGAGGTGTGCGAACCACTCGGCGGCGCTCGCCAGCCAGTTGATGAATGGCTCGGCCGCGTCGAGGATTTGCACAATGGCCGGGAGCAATGCGTCCCCCATCGTGATCCCGACGTCGAGAAGTTGGTTCCCAAGCAGCTTCAGCTTGGACGCGGTCGTCCCGAATCGCTTCTCGGCCTCGGCCGTCAGCGCCGTGTTGGCCTGGAACTCCGTATTGCCCTGCGCGATCGCGCGGCTCAGGAGGTCGCCGGCGCCGGCCATGGAGAGGAACGCGCGCGTGAGGCGCTGATCGGTGAGCCCCAACCCCTCGAGCGTGGTGATCGCCGCGTCACCCTGCTTGCCGAGTCCGGCCACGAAGGCGGAGAACGCCCCGGCGGCATCCTCTTTGAAAGCGCGGCGGAACTCCTCGCTCGACATCTCGGATGTGGCCGCGAACTGGTCGAGCGCGTCCCCACCTTGCTCTACCGCCGCGACCATGTTCAGCAGCACCTTCTGGACAGCGGACCCTCCCGCCTCCGCCTCCACGCCGATCGACGCAAACGCGGTCGAGATCCCCGCCACGTCGCCGGTCGTGAGGCCTGCCAGCTTCCCCGCGCCCGCGATTCGCGCGGTAAAGTCGACGATGCGGGATTCCGTGGTCGCGAAGTTGTTGCCTAGCCCGACCACCGTGGCGCCCAGGCGGTCGATCTGGTCCTGCGGGAGCTGCATGACGTTCGCGATCTGAGCGAACGCGAGCGCTCCGTCCTCGGCCGCGAGGTCGGTTGTCACCGCCAGCTTAGCGATCGTGTCCTCGAATTTCAGGACATTGTCGACGCCCTCAATTCCGAGCTGCCCCGCCATCTCACCGATGCGGTTCAGTTCGTTTGCGGAGACAGGAATCTCCTTGGCGAGGTCGCGGTTGGCTTGGGAGAGTTGGTCGAACTCGGCCTCGGTCAGATTCATCGTCTTCCGAATCCCCGCGAACGAGGACTCGAAATCGATGGCGGCCTTCGCCGCGCCGGCGCCAAGCGCGACGATCGGGAGCGTCACCCCGGTGGTCAGGGTGGTCCCGATTTCCTTCATGGAACTGCCGAGCCGCTTGGCCTTGGCGCTGAGCTTGTCGAGGCCCTTTAGCGCCTCGGTGATATCGCTCCCGATCTTGACGGTGAGGACCTGTATCGGGGGCATCTACTCACTCCTCAGCTTCTCTTCCAGCTCCTCGAGGTCGGATGCCGTCGCCGGTTCGGCGCCGACATCAATCCCTTCCGCTTCGCAGTATCCCTCGAACGCCGCCATCCACTCGCACAGGCTCATGCTGTAGAATGCCTGTGGGCTGATCCGCAGCCGTCCGAAGGCTACTTTTTGCCAGACGCGCCAGGGGGTGAACGGCGTGGACGGCTGGCCTTTTTTTTTGGCTGTACGCCCCCCCGCTCAATCGCGCCCGCCGCCACGCATGCATCGGTCACCGCCTCCACGATCTCGGGGATGTCCGAAGGCAGGAGGCCAGAGCGCTCCTCGTCCGTGAGGGGTGTGCCGCCCGCGGCGCATAGCGCCGTGAACATCGTGAGGATGTGCCCGAAGCGGACCGTCTGCTCGCTGCTGAGCGACACGGCAACGGCCGCGAACGGCTGCCCGACCGCGACCTCGATCTCGTCGATCGCCTCAAGCGACAGACGGAGGCGGCGAGACTTCCCGCACACCTCCGCCGTCACGACCCCGCGCGCATTCGCCATCAGGTGCTCGCCGTGATGGTCACGGATCCGGACGACTCGAGCGACAGGGAGTAGGTGTGCTCCCCGTTGTATTCGCCGGCGTACTCGACGCTGGTCACCTGGAAGGCGCCCTCGTAGGAGCGTCCGCCGTCGAACACGATCTGGTAATTGTCGAGCGACTTCGCGACGCACTTCGCCTCGACGCCGACCTGACTCGTGTCGTCCTTGAACACGCCCGATCCCGAGATCGACATCGACGTGATCCCGCCGCCGTCGAGGAGTTCCCGGTTCCCGGAACTGTCCTTGTCCGTCACGTCGACGGACTCGCCGTTGATCGTCAGGCCCGTCGACCGCAGGCCCGCCACGGTCGTGAACGTCTCGGTCGCTTCGCCGTCGCCCGCCTTGAGCAGGAACAGCTTTCCCTTTTTCGCTGCCATGTCAGGTCTCCTTCTTCGCGGTCGTCGGCTTTACTTCGGTGACCCCCTTCGTCGCGAGGACTCGTTTCCGGTCCTCATCCGAAAGGGTCGAAATGTCATAGGTGCCCCCACGCACGGAGGTGGATCGGCGAGAGTCGAGTTGCACGGGCCGCCCTGGTGCCACTCTGATCTTCGTCATGTGGATACCTCCGGATCCCCCTGCGTCGTCCACACGGTGACCTCCCAGCTAAGCGCGTAGAACGCGAACCATCGATCCCCATCTTCGTCGGTGCCCATGTCCAGTTCGGCGCCGGTATGCTCCACGAAATCCGCGAGGCCGCCCAGGTCTCCGGCCAGCGCTTCCTCGACACCCTCCCGCAGCGCGTCGAGGTCGTCGTCCAGCGTCTCCGAGCTTCCGTCTGCCACGATCGTGACCGTCATCGTGATCTGGCGCCGCTCTTCGGGCGGATCATCCTTCGTCTCCGTGGCCACCGTGTCCACTCCCGTCCCCACGACCGCGATCGGGAGGGAGGCGTCCAGCAGGTTGGCGCTGCGGTTCGTGTAGACCGCCCCGAACGATCCGGTATCCCCGATCAGGTCTGCCGCCGCCTCGCGGACGCGCTGATTGACGTGCACCTAGGCTCGCTTGAGCACGAGCGTGGCGCTCACGTTCTCGGCGTCCGGCTTCACTGTCGCGACCGTGTAATCGACCCCCCGGACGGTCACGCTGTCGTCCGGCGCCGGAGCGGCGGCCAGGTCGCTCAGCCGCACGGAGATTTCCGCCCGCTGCGACGACATGCGAAGGTTGCCACTCAGCACGGCCGCGAACTCCGCCCCGTATACCGCCTTGATCGGGACACCCTCGTAGGTGACGTCGTCGCCGAGCGCGCCGTTGATCGCGCCGGCCGCAAAGTCGAAGGTGCCCCGAATCACGGGCTTACGAGCTCGTGACGGCGCCGGCGCCCGGCGTCAACTTCACCTCGCCGGTCGTGTCCGCCGATGCGGCAGCGGCGGCGGCGATCGCGCAGTTCTCGACGTCCCCGGCGGCGGGCGTCGCGATGTCCTTCGTGAACGCCGATTCCGAGGCGTCCCAATCGAGGCTGTCGCCCTGCACCCACGCGGTGCCTGACACCTTCGCGACCTCGTGGACCCCCTCGATCGACAGGGCGCCGGAGTCGCCGTTGGCGATGTCGACGTTCGCAACCCCCACGGTGTCGCCCGTCACGACCACGTCGCCGGCGCTGATGGCGCTGCCGGTTCCGTTTTCGTAAGTGAGCACCAGGCCCGGCTGCTTGAACGTGCGGCTCATTCTTCACTCCTCGAGTTCGGCGGGGTCTTACGCACCCGCGTTGAATGGGCGCCCGGGGCCATTCGCGGCCCCGGGCCCGAAGCATCAGCCGGTCACGCGCCGGCGTTGGTCACCGCGCCGCGATAGTCCACCGCTCCAACGCCGTAATCGTGCATGATCCGCCAGCGGACTCCGTCGTAGTCGAAGCCCTCTTCGATCTGGATCTGTGGCGATTCCTGGCCGTCGAGGAACGAGACCTCGATGACCGGGGCGACGTTCGGATCCGCGAACACGTACCAGCGGTTCCCCGTAAGGCGCGGCGTGTCGACGATCGTGGAGATGAGGTCGCGGACGATGTTCGGCTTTCGATACTGCGCGGTGTTGCCGCTCGTCTCGGCCGAGAAATCGAACTCCGCATTGACAGCCACGCGGACCGCGGCGCCCTTGCCGATCGGCCCCGCCCAGACGTCCGGGCGGAGGTTCAGGTAGTCGTTGTCGTCCGGATCCTTCTGCTGTGCCATCAGGATCCGCGCGGCCTCCAAGGAATCGACGCTCGGAGCGGCGGCCGTGCTCGCGATGTTGTTATGATCCGCGTGGAAGAGGGCCTTGCCGTCGTTCATGTTCGGCCCGACGCCGGAATTGCTCGCCAGGAGCGCGAACACGTCGATCTCGATCGATCGCGCGGCGGCGCGGCCGAGCATCGTCGTCAGCCGGCTGAACCCGTCCACGTCGTCGTTGACGATCGCCTCCCGCGTGAGGCCGATGATGTTGCCGTACGTGGCGGCCTGCACCGCTTCCTTCTCGGCGTCCGGGAAGTGGAGCTGCCGGAACTCTCCCGACTCCAGCTTGGAGGAGAGCCGCGCGAGGCTACCCAGGCGGAGCCGGGGATGCGGCCGGAAGTCCGTCACAGACCCGGTGGCCGCGATGCTCCGCCACTGGTCCGGCGCCGTCTCGTAGGCGGCCAGAAGCAGCTTGTGCATCACGTTCTCGAGGAGGACCGGGAAGTCGCTCCGTGTACCGAGACCCTGGCCGCGAATCGCCATCCGGGCGATCTCGAGCGACGCCATGCCGCGGGTGTTGATCCCGTCGCGGTGAAGCGTGTCCCGCGCGATGTCGAGCAGGCTGAATCCGCGGAACTCGCCGGCGTCCGGACGCTTCTTCGTGTGCTTCTCGATCATCCGGGCGTTGCCGGACTTGATCACCAGCCAGTCGGCCATGCCGGCGCGCCACTTGTCGCGCTCATCGGAGGTGATCGCCGCGCCGCTGGGGAAGGGCGACGGTCCACCCTCGCCGCTCTGGCGGGTGACCATCGCGTCCAGCGCCTTGGCGTTCGCCTCGTTCAGTGTCACGCCTCCGTCGATCATCTCGTTCACCCACTTGTCGTCCAGGCCGCAGCGCGCGGCGAGCGCGCGGATGTCGGCGCTTCGCTTGCGCTCGGCCGCGACTCCTTCCGCGACCTTGGCCGCCACATCGGTCGGCTCCGTGGTCGCCTTGGCCTGCGGCTCGGTCGATGGACCGCTCGGCTTGGCCGCAGGCTCGCCGGCCGGGGCCGCACCTTCCGGGGTCGTGGCCGTCGCTGCCTTCAATTCCTTGGGCATGTTCTTTCCCTCCCGAATAAGTCGCGTGAGCGCGGGCGGCACCTTCGCCAGTGCGCTCACATCCAGGTCGGCAAAGGCAGCGGCCTCCACCGGTTCGATCACCTCATCCACAAAGCCCAACTCCTTCGCCTCGTCGGCGGTGAGCCAGGTCCCCTCGCCGTTGTCGCGCGACATCATCTCTTGGATCTGATCCGCGTCCAGGCCCGAGCGCTTCGCGTAGATGTCCGCCAGGCTGACGCCGAATTTGTCCAGCAGGTCCGCCGCGCGCCGCAGCTCGTCGGCGTTGCCGACTGCGACGTTCCACGGGTCGTGGATCATGAAGAGGGCGTTTTTCGCCATGCGGACCGTATCGCCGGCCATCGCGATCGCGCTCGCCATCGACGCCGCAATGCCCGCGATCTCGACCGTCACATTCGCCGAACTGGTCGCCAGCTCGTGGTAGATCGCGAGACCGTCCGTTACAACCCCGCCCGGCGAATTGATGAGGACGTTGATCTCGGCCGGGCCTCCGAGCCCGCGGATCCCCTCGACCACCTGCGCGGCGGAGAGGCCGTCGAACTCGTCACCGATGACGCCGAACAACATCACCGTGCCGTCCGCGAGCACTCGGTCCTGTGGTTCGTTCAGCGTCTTCGGCATGCGCGAAATCGCCAGGTACACGGAAACGGCCCCCTGCCCACCGTGTGCGGTGGTAAGGGGGCCGTGAACCCCAACTGTCGCGAAGTCTGTTGCTACTAATGCAACAACCTAGGCGGCCGCTGCCGGAGTGTCAAGGGTCGCTGTTGCGATGTCGCTCGCGCGTATCCAGTAGCGGGTGCCGCACCGCCCGCACTGCGTCGTCTGGATGCGCGCCGATTGCCGATCGCGGGCGGCGCGCCGAACGTCGGCAGCGGTGAAGCGGACGGGCGGGGAAATCCCACACTCAGGACACCGCGCGGCGGGCTTGTAGAGGTCGACCGATGGCGCCTCGTTCACCCGCTCCGCTTTCGGCCTCTCTGCTCGCCTGACGGGCTGCGGCGGCTTCCGCTTCGGCTTTGTCACGCGGCCCTCCGCTCGCCATCGTCACCTTCGGCATCGTCATGCGGATCGTCATTCCCGCCCGGTGTTTGGCTGTTTCGAGCGTCGGAGTCGAGCTTCAGCCCCAACTTGTCGAGTAGCTTCATATCCTCCGCGTACTCGGTAAGGTGCTCGACTGGGTCGCGGCCCGACGCACGGATCACCTGCGAGAGAGTCTTCTGGCCGCTCCTGATCATGTCCTTGTCCGCGCGCCCTTCCTTCGTCGGGTCCATGATCTCACGCCGCGGCGGAACGTGCCGAACGGTCACGCCGCTCACGTCGATCCCGGTAAGCGCGACCGCCTCCAGCCACCATCCTTCCAGCTTCCGGCAGAACTGAGGAATCACGATCATTTCGCGCCAGCGATCGATGTTCCGCTGGAACTCGATATGGCCCATCCGCCCATTTGCAAAATTCGCCTGCCGAAGATCCCCGGTGAGCGCCTGATAGGAGATCCCGACACCCGCGGCCATCGTGTGCAGCAACTCGCGCGTGTAATCAGAATAGCCCTCCACGCCCGGCGGGTTACCGAATTTCACGTCCGTCCCCGGCGGCAGGCGCTCGAGCATCCCCGGTTCGATCGCGTCGATCAGCTCACCGTCGTCGTTCTCCGTCACGCTGTTCGGGATCCCCCCGCCGTCGAACGCCTCGGTGATAAACGCGGCGAAGCACGCCGCGATTTTCTGACGCTGGAGCTGTGCGTCTTGAAAGTCCGCGAAGTCGGCGAGCGCGAGCATGACGGGCGCGAGCCACGGGATCCCGCGGACCTGACCGGGGCGATCCGTCCGGAGCATGTGGGCGATGTCGCGCGCCGGGACGGGCTCGGACTGCGTGCTCGGCCGGAGCGATCCGGGATGCTCCCTGAACAGCCAGAACTGCCGAATCCGCCCGATCGCGTCGTACTCGACGCCCTGGATAATCCGCCCCCCACCCCGCACGGGGCCGTCCTTCGATTCGTCGAGATATTCTGCCTCGAGGAGCTGGAACTGTACCGGCACCGCGAGGCCGTCGCTCATCCGCCGCCAGCGGCGCCGAACGAGCACGTCGCCGCCCTCGATGACGGACTGAAACCCGATCGACTGGAGCCCTCGGTACGTGTGCCGATGGTCTGCGTCGCACTCGGTCGTCTCCAGATGTAGCTTCGCCAGCGCCTCGATATCATCCGCCCGAACGTCGCGTCGCATGAACTGAGGCGAGATCCCGGTGCCGATGACGTTCCCCACAATCGCCTCGACCGCTCGCTTGGCGTGCGGGTTATTCCGCGCCAGGTCGCGCGAGCCCGAGCGGAGCCGCGGCAGGCTGCGCTGCGTGACCGTGTTGGCGTCCGCGATGCTCCGCCGGATACTCGCGCCCCGCCGGCCGAGCGTCGCGCCGTCGTAGAAGGCTTTCACGGCCCGAAGCTGCGCGCGTGCCAGCGCCCGACGCGCCCCCCACCGCGGCGCCGCCCACATGATAGCCCGGTCCAGCGGGTTCAGCATCTCGCGCTTTGCTTTCACGACGTCACCCCTTTCGTGAACTGAGTCAGGAGGCGCTGCCGGCCAGCGGCCTTCCCAAGCTGCCGGGCGACGAAGTCCCGCCGGGATACCAGCTCCTTGAAGCTCGAAAACGTCACCTGCCGGCCATCGGCGAAGCGCACCTCGAGCACGCCCTGAGCGATTGCCTGATCGATCCGCGCCAGGTCGTCCGTGGTGAAATTCGTGTCCGTCATTTGAGCCACCCCCTTCGTCGGATCGATTGTGACCGCCCTCGCCTACTGGCGCGCGGCTGCGAACGTGCTGGCTCCTGCATCCCTTCCGGATCGGTCCTCCGCGGCTTTGGCTTGGATTGCGCCGCTGGGCGCGCCTGCATTCGGCTAAGGCCCAATTGCTCAGCCGCGGCCCGCGCGTAAACCCGGCAGTCCAGCGCCTCGTTGCGGTGACGCGTCTTCACCCACTCCCGAACAGTGAAGCCCTTGTTGTCCGTCTTCGTGACCAAGTCCTCCGCCACGATCTGCTTCACGACCTCGTCACTCACCATCGGAATGTGCACCCACCCAGGCGGATAGGGCTCTCCGTCAAGCGGTGCGTCGAGGCGAAGGAACCCGTAGGTCTCCTGTTTGATGAGCGCGCCGCCCACCGTCCAGAGCAGGAGCCCGAAACGCTTTCCGCCGCGCGTGACCTCGCTTTTTGTCGGGGCGCCCAGGATCGTCGTCCAGTTCTTCCAGTGGTCGCCCTTAACCAGCATCACCCGCCGGTCGCCGACGCGCCGCGCCCAGGCTGCGACCTGGTCCTGCGCATACCCAGTGTCGATGGCGAAGGCCGCGATCGGGAGTTCGACGCCCCGCTCGGCCGGGTAGGTGGTGCCTAGAAGCTCTGTCACCGGGTCCCACGTCGCCGTGTCGTAGGGATCCCCTTCCGCTACCACATGATCGATCAGCCAGCTTTCCTTTCCGTGACCCCACCCCCACACAAATACCTCGATCCGGTCCTTTTGTACGTCCGCGCCTGCGGTCAAGAACACCACCCCTTCGGGGCATGTGCCCATCGGGTAGTCCTCGCGGCGGTCGTAGAGCCGCTGCCACGATGGAGCCTCGCCGCGCTCTTCGAAGGTTTCTCCGAGACGGGTGTTGACGAACACGCGAAGCTCTTCGATATGCCCCTTCGCGGCCAGGAACTCCCGTACCACCTCGACCCACGTGTACCACGGCGAGTACAGCGAATTCAGATGATAGCCGCGGATCGCCGACTCCTGCGTTGCGATCCAATCGCCTGCGGCGAGGATCTTTGCTTTGTGGCGCTCGAAGGTCATCGCGCCGCACGACTCACACAGGTACCCGGCCGTCTCCGGTTTTCCGCTGATCCACTTGAGTCCGAACGGCGTGCTCTCGTCACCGAACTGTAACCGGTGCGGATGCTCGCAGTGTGGGCACGGGACGTGGTAGTACCGCTGGTCCGACTCGGCGAACGCACTCTCGATCCGCGACGCGCCCTTGACGGTCGGGGTAGAGATGAGCCCGATCTTCCGGTTCCAGAACGTCGATGTCCGCTTGATCCCGAGCTCGACCGGGTCCCCCTCCGCTCCGGAACTGGCGGGATAGCCATCCACCTCGTCAAAGAGCACGACGCGCCGGGGGCGGGAGCGGAGCTTGGCCGGCGCGTTGGCCCCGATGATCCCCAGGTGACCGCCGGGGAATTCCTTCGCCTCGACCGTGTTCCCGCCCTCACGGCTCCGCGGCGGCCGGACCTTCTCCCGAAGCACGGGCGTGTCCTGAATCATCGGGGCGACGCGCTCCTTCGAGAACTTCGCCGCCTCGCCGTCCGATGACTGCACCAGCAGGATCGGGGACGGGTCCTGATCGATGAAGTACCCGAGCACGTTCAGCAGGCACTCGGACCCGCCCACCTGTGCGGCCTTCATGAACACCACGCGCTCGACCAATGGGTCCGAAAACGAATCCATGATCTCGCGGAGGTACGGCGTTCGGGACGTCCTCCACCGGCCCGACTCGGCCGCCGTCGACGGGAGGTAGCGGTGATGGTCCGCCCACTCGGATACGGATAGATCCGGCGGCGGCTTCATCCGCTGCCGGAGCATGTCCGCGGCGTGTCGGCGGGCCCGGCGTGCGGCCCCCTCGCGATCGACCAGCAACTCAGGCGGCACGGCCGCCCTCCAGAGCCTCGCGGATCTTCCGTTCGGTCGCGGGGCCGATGCCGGGGATCCCTCGCAAGTCGTCAATGTCCATCAGCTCCGCAACCGACTCGACCCCCGCGGCGACAAGCGCGTCCCGCCCGGGGAAGTCGTCCGGTAATCCCGCATCGCCGTCGCTCTCCAGGTCATCCGCAGCCGCGCCCGAAAGCTCCTCAAGGATCTCCGAAGAAACCCGCTTGAGTAGCGCCTGCCCCTCGCGCGGCGATTCGATTCCCACCACCTGTGCGCCCCACCGGCCAGGCATGTTGAGCAGCGATGAACGGACGACGTCCAGTAGCCGGTCCCCGTAGACGTTCTCCACGACGTCCCGCGGGATCAGCTTCCCTTCCACCCGCGCCACCTCGAGCTCTGCGAGGCGCGCCCGGGCGGCTTCCCGGCGTGCCCTCGCCTCCTCAAAATCCGTTGACTCGGTTTCCGCGCGCGCCTCATCTTGCTTGCGGCGCATGTACCACTCGACCGCCCCCGGCAGCGGGTAATACTTATTCCGTCTTTCCGCCCGGTGCGGCAGGCCTTCGCGCTCCAGATTGTGGATCTGGCGCGTCGTAATCCCGATGATGCCGGACAGTTCAACCTGCGAGACTTCGCGCTTCATGCGCCCGCCCTACGCAGTGAAACAGAAGCCGCGGTGCGCGGCCCAGATTTGAGCGATCTTTCGCGGCGCCGGACCCGCAAGGAAAAGTCTGCCGGGAAGGACCCAACGCGGCAAAAGCTGCCGGTTTGGCCCCATCGCGCCCTGGTCCGCATCAGGCGCCCCGCCTTCGGAAAACGAAGGTCCCGATATCCTCACGCCCCACCGTTTCCTCCATCGTGCTCTGATGGACGCACTCGAAGCTGTGCGCAGCCATCCATCTGACGAGCCCCATACGGGTCCAGTACCAGCAGTGCTCGTCGGGTCGGTAGTGCTTCCACGAAGGACGCGGTGGTCCATGGCCGGGGACTATGGGTGCGGAGATGAACACCCATCGCCCCGCCCCTGCGAGGAACGGCCCGGGGTCGTGGATATGCTCGATGGAATCCCAGAAGGTGAGGGCGTTGGCGCTGTCCTCGTATGGATTGCGGTACAACCTGCGCTCCCGTAGCCAGGCCACGGCAGCGGGGTTGATGTCGTACCCGAAGGTGGGGTTCCCCCTTGCGTCGATAAACGCCCCGTCCCCAATGCCGATATCCACGACCTCGCTTTCCGCTCCGGCGTAGGCGTTGACGAGATCCACCCTGAGCGCGTTCAGCCGCACGCCGATTTCGGTGGTGCGATAGGATTGGTACTTGGCGAAATACGCCTGGTCGTACGGCCTGGCGGTTACGGGGTAGTGCCCCATCCCGCGCTCCGGCATCCATACAAGCTCTTTTTCCTGCCACCGGATAAACGCGGAATCGATTGTCATCGGATGGCCCCGGCGAGCGCGGCCAGAAAGCGGACATCGAAATCGGAGATGGCCTTCGGACAGTCGTGGTCCTCGCGGGAGCACATGCAGTATTCGTCCGGGACGAGCCACCGGACGCGCGAGGTGTCCAACCCCGCTGTCAGCCATTCGGGATTGTTTGACCTCCCGCACCCTCCGCAGATGACCACGAGCGGCGTGCCGTAGGCGATGCACATTGGGACAATGAAGCCGACGCCGCCCACGACGACGGCCGCGGAATTCACCAGCGCCATCAAGTTGCCAAGCGATAGATCGCCCTTGTGGAACACTTCGTCCGCCACGGGCTCAGGCCCTTCGATCCATTCCGCCTCGCCGTCGACATCGGCCACCGAAACCACGTGGAAACCCGCAGTGCGAAGATGCTCGGACGCCGCAGCGACGTATTCAGGTGCCGGGGCGCGCGCCGGATTCAGCCATTCGCGGCGGAGGGTCACGGGACGGATGACGGCGATCGGCTTCTCGCTCTGGACGGGCGAGGGGCCGGCGGGCGGGAGATCAAAGACGAAGGGCTCGCCCAAGAAGGGCACGGATTCGCGTATCGAGCCTGGGATGGAGCCGAACGCCCACGTCTGGCGCGGGCGAATGCGCTCGGCATC
>CAYTRA010000003.1:0-29749 GCA_964439675.1 uncultured Dehalococcoidaceae bacterium | reverse complement strand
GAAGCTGACGATCTCCCATTCTCGCAATGGCTGCCCATCCACCTCTGCTCGCGTCAAATGCGAGATGAGGTCGTCACGCGGCTCCGCGGCGCGCCGTCTAATCAGCCGTTGTAAGAAGCGCACAATGTCCTCGAACGCCGCCGTTCGTTCGGCAAGCGGCGTTCTCGGATCGGGACTGCGCATCTGGAGGAAACGCCACCGGTCGACGGGCGGGATTCCCAGGATTTCCGTCATGACGAATACGGGGAGCGGCACCGCCAGGTGGTCGATCACCTCCACCTCCGACGGATCGAGGGCGTCTATCAGCGTCTCAGCGATCGCTTCGATCCGGGGCGTGAGCGCGTCCAGGGCGCGTCGGCCGAAGAACGGCGCTAGGAGCACACGAAGCACGTCGTGCCGCGGCGGGTCGTCATTGACCAGGATGAGGACACGCTCCGGATCCTCATGCCCTGGCCCCAGTTGTGACGAGAACTGGACATGATCCGTGAGCGCGTCGCGAACGTCCTCGAAGCGGGTAACCATCCACAGGCCGCTCTCAGGCTCCCGGTAGACCGGCGCGTTCTCGCGCAGCCAGCGATAGGCGGGGTACGGGTCGCGTACGGCCGCATCCTTGAAGAGCTCTGGCGGACCTTCGAACACGTCCTCGCTCCTCCACACAGCCGTGTCCGCCGGCTAGGCGGCACGGGGGATCCAGTGCCACCTGGCTAGAGAGACCTGGCCTAGGAGATTCGTTCCTTCTCTGCGGGATCGATCCACAACTGGGAGGTCCACTCCGTGAGCCCCGCAGCGATCCGAACGTCCTTCAAGTAGGACCACCAGATCGGGTGGAACATGATGTTGCCGCTAAAGATGTGTGGCACATCCTCCAACAGCAATTCATCCGCCTGCCGGATCACCTCGGCTCGCTCCTCCGGGTCGACCGTCGACCGCTGCTTCTCCGCGAGAGCGTCGAACTCCGCGCTCCGGTAGCGGTCGAAGTTCTGAGCGGATTCGGAGTGGAAGCGGTCGTAGAGGTAGAACGAGGGGTCCATGGCGCCGGTATTGCTCGCCACCACGACTTCGTACTCGCCTCGCTGACGCGCGACGATCCACTCGGTGACCGGTACCTCCCGCAACTGCAGGTCGATGCCGATCTCCAGCAAGTTCTCTCGCAACGGGACACCATGCGCTCCGATGCCCTCTTGGACGAGCGCCGTCACACTGAAACCGTCGCCAAACCCTGCCGACTCGAGGAGGCGCTTCGCCTCCGCAAGATCCTCGCTCTTGTCTGGGCGGAAACCCGGCAGCGCGAGGATCTCGTCCTGGGTGAGGCCGTACTGAGTCATGAACTGCGGCACGGCCGTCATCAGGAGGCCGGCCTCCTTGCCCCAGGCGGCCTGGAATTGCTGGCGGTTGGCCGCGAGGTGAATAGCCTTACGGACGCGCTGATCCTTGAAGTACTCATGCTCGTTATGCATGTTCACGTCATAGGTTGCGTTGAGCACCTTCGGCGCGGTGCCGATGACGTCCTCGCCGAACTCTTGCTGGACCTGCTCTACCGCCAGCTTCCGCCAACCAGTGATGAACCCGGACGTATCGATCTGCTTCGAGCGGAAGGCGGCCTCGGTTGCTGCGGAGTCCGCGAGCGGAATGAAGTTGATTCGATCGAGGTATGGCTGTCCTTCCTCGTAGTAGTTGGGGTTGCGCACCATGTGGCTGCCGGAGCCCACCCGCAGTTCACCGCGGATGAAGGGGCCGGTCCCGAGCAGGTTCTCGTACTCCTTGATCCCTGCCTCGCCGACCTGTTCTTCCATCTCCCGGTTGACCATCAGGATGCCGTCATCCGCGATGTTCTGGAGGATCGGCGCGAACGGGAACTGCGTCGTCACACGGAACGTCAGGTCATCCACGACCTCGATGTTGTCGATGACCTCGAGCTTTGCCCCGTGGATGAACTCAGGGTTGTCGCGGGTGAATCGCTCCAATCCCCACTTGGCGTCCTCAGCCGTGAACTGCCTGCCATCCGCAGGCGGCAGGTCATGCCAGAAGACATTCGGCTTCACCTTAAAGACGTACGTCGTCTCATCGACCACCTCTGGCAGCTCCGCGATGTCGGGCTGCAGGACACCGCCTCCGTCGTAGCGGATGAGTCGGGAGTAGGCCTTATTCACACCCAGGGCGTACGAACCGCCCAGGATCGTGATCGCGGGGTCGAACACGTCGGGCGCAGACGCGGCGCCGCTCATGTTCAGTTCCCCACCGGAGACAGGGCCACCGCCACCCCCGCCTCCTCCAGTCGAGGTTGTCGCCGTCGCCGTCGCGGAGCTACCGCCGGCCTCGTCCGACTCCCCACAACCAATCAGTGCGGCGCTGGCGAGCCCAAGGCCTAGTGTGCCAGCGCCGGTCATCAGCGAACGTCGGCTCATCCGACGTCCGCGAGTCTTCCAGTAATTCACGTTCCCCTCCTCGAACGAAGCTTGTTCCCTCTGGACCGGTCTCTCTTGGACCGGATGCCTACAGCGTCCGCAGACGCGGATCCCACACATCACGCAGGGCGTCCCCCAGCAGGTTGACGCCGAGCACAGCCAAGCTGAGCCCAACACCAGGGAAGATGGCCAGGTGGGGGTATGAGAGCGCGTACTGCCGGCTCTCCGAGAGCATTCGCCCCCACTCGGCCGTCGGTGGTTGCACGCCCAGGCCAAGGAAGCTGAGCCCAGCCGCGACGAGCAGCAACCCGCCCACGGAAGTCGTAACCACGACGGCGACCGATGGCAGGAGGTTTGGCAGCAAGTGCCTGAACAGAATCCGAGGCGTTCCCGCCCCAAGGACCTCCGCGGCCTCGATATAGGGCGAACTCAGCAACTGCAACGAAGTCCCGCGCGCGAATCTGATCACGCCGGGGATGATGAGAACAGACAGGATCAGGATCAGGTTGATCGTGTCCCGCCCGAGGACCGCTACCAGGAATAGCGCCAGGATGATGCCCGGCACCGCCAGGAAAGCGTCGATAAGGCGCTGGAAGATAAGATCGAAGGCGCCGCGGTAGTACGCCGAGATCATTCCCAGGGCCGTGCCCGTGCCGAAGCCGACAGTCACGGCCACCACGGATAGGGCGACCGTGATACGTGCCCCCGACACGACGCGCGAGTAGTAATCACGACCATTGGCGTCCGTCCCGAACCAATGGTCGGCGCTTGGCCCGACCAAGATGTCGGCCGAGAGTGAGTCAGGGTTGTGCGTCGCAAGCCACTGACCGAACGCGGCGACCACCAGAGTCAGGACCACTAGCACGAGGCCAACCATCCCCAGCGGCTGTTGTCGTGCGAAGCGCCACAACGGCTGAAGTGCGCGAGTCCCCACGCGCCGCCGCGCGACACTGACCGGGGTGGAGTTGGCAGTAGTGGCGGCCATCAGGTGTACCTAATCCGGGGGTCAAGCACCGCATACAACAAGTCGACTACGAGGTTGACCAGTACGAAAACGACGCCTGTCATCACGACGAAGGCTTGGATCGCCGGGTAGTCGGATCCGGCGACGGCGGAGACCGCGTATCGGCCCAGTCCGGGGAGCGAGAAAATCTGCTCCAAGAAGACGGATCCTGAGACGACCGAACCTAGCGACAGCCCCACGACCGTAACGACTGGGATCATGGCGTTTTTCAGGGCGTGCCGGACCACGACGTCGTAGCTGGTCAACCCCTTAGCGCGCGCGGTCCGGATAAAGTCCTGGCGCATCACTTCCAGCATTTGCACGCGTGTAATCCGCAGCAGGATCGCCCCGAAGGCTGCCGCGCCAATGGCAGCGGGAACAATCAACTGTTGGAAGTTCGTCCAGGGATCCTCGGTGAACGGCACGTAGCCAAACTTCGGTGACCAACCGATCGTGATGGAGGGGATCACCAGGGCCAGAGTCGCCAGCCAGAAGGTTGGAATTGCAAGCCCGACGATGCTGAGCAGCCGCAGACTGTGATCGCTCAGGCTTCCCTGCCTCACGGCGGCAACTGCGCCTGCAGGGATTCCAAGCCCCACCGCGATGAGCAGCGTGTACGCCCCAAGCTGGAGCGTGACCGGCAGACGCTCGAGCATCTCCTCCTGGACAGGGCGTCCGGAGACCATCGATCTGCCAAAGTCGCCCCGGAGGAGGCCGGTGATCCACTCCGGATACTGGACCCAGAACGGCTGGTCGAGGCCGAGATGCGCGCGGAGCTCCGCCGCCCGCTCCTCCGAGTAGTTATTCTCCAGCTTCTGATCCACGATGTCCCCGGGGATCGCGCGGACCATGAAGAACACGGCCAGCGTGATGATGAGCACGGTCACCGGGAAGAGTAGGAGCCTCCGGATTATGTACTGCCTCATCCAGTCCTCATGTCGTGGGCGTCGCCTGAAACCGAATCTGCTTCGGACTTTGATTAAGAATCGTGGCGGGAGATCATCTCCAAGGTGTTTCCATCCGGGTCCGAGAAGTAGACGACCCTCAGCCCACCTTTGTAGTCCAAGACTTCAGACTTGAACTGGACACCTTCAGCCTTCAGGCGCGCGTACTCGTCGTCAGTCGAATCGACCATCAAGCAGATATGGAACCCGCCGACGTCCGAGGTACGAAGCGGCTGTCGCTGGTACCCGGGTGGGCTCTGGTACTGAATCAGTTCCATCGCGTAGTCACCCAGGCGGATCACCGCGGCGTCCATCACGGCGCCCGGAATCGCCTGAAGGGTCTCGATGAACTCACCCTCCAGGTGCAGACGATTCCCACCATCCTCGAAGCCGAGGAGGCCGTAGAAGGCCACCGATCGGTCGAGGTCGCTCACGGTAATCGCCGTGTGTCCGACGGACTGAACTGCCATTCTGTGTCCCCTCCAAAAGCCCCTGAGGAAGCATTCGCTCTGATCAATGGCGACGAAGCAACCTCAGCTGGCTTCGTCACGCGCGGGAGCCTGTTCGCTAGTCGAGGTCAACCTCAACAGCGCTCAACGTTGCCTGGCCGGAGCCCACATTCGTCCAGGAGTGGAGCGTGTTGTCCCCTTCGATCACGTAGTCGCCTGGGCGGACGATGGTCTTGTCGCCACCGTCCAGCGCGAACTCGACTTCGCCGGCGACGACGGTCACGTAGACCAAGCAGTGCACCGCATGCCACCCAGTGGTCTGGCCGGGCTCAAAGTTGACGATGAGCCACCGGCCGCCGACAACACCTTCGGGGAACTCAAGGTTGAAGTTCTCTGGATGCTCGCGGTCTTCCGCGATCCGAGCCTTCCCTGCCGGGTTGTTCTCGCTGCGTACAACTCTCAAACGCCTGCCCCTTACGACCGCCGCACCCGGCGCTCTCGCGCGTAGGTGATGAGTACCGCGAGGCCGCTCGGTCCCGCTGTGAGCTGCAAGTTTCGAACCTCCCGAGCCAGGTTCTGGTCCAGCCAGTCGTTCACGGCCTGCTGGACTTCTGATGCCGTCTCTCCCTGGATGACTTCCACGGCGAGATAGCTTGCTGTCTGCCTCGCTTCGCTCATGTCGTCTCTCTCCAGCCGCTCGTTAGCGGAGCCCACGGAAGAACGTGCGGATCTCTTCGACCAGCACGTCCGGAATCTCGAGGGCCGGGAAGTGGCCACCCTTCTCCGCCATGCGGTAGTGCTGGAGGTTGTAGAGACGCTTGACCGTGTCGGCGGGTACCGCCTCCGACGGGATCCCGCCTGGAAGTCCAAGGACGCCCGTAGGGACTTCGATTCGATGCTCGGGTGACCAACCTTCGTGGTGGTATTCGTAGTAGATGCGCTGTGCGGAGTTGATCGTGCCGGTGAACCAGTAGGTGGAGAGGTTGGTGAGGATGTCGTCACGACTGATCGCGCTCTCTACATCACCGTCGCAATCCGACCAACGACGCAACTTCTCGACGATCCAACCAGCAAGGCCCACTGGCGAGTCCATCAGCCCGTAGGCCAACGACTGCGGCCGGGTCGCCTGGATCTGGTAGTAGCCGGTCTCATCCGGGCCCCAGGACTTCGCGCCATTCATGAATGCGAGCTCCGCTTCGGTCAGCGGGGGCTGCCCCGGATCCGCTGCGGTACGCGCGTAGGGTGAGGCCTGGGTCAGGAAGATCCCGATGAGATCCTCCGGATAGTCGTGAGCCAGGCGGGAGGTCGTCAGGCCTCCCCAAGATCCCCCTTGCGCGGCATAGCGCTCGTACCCAAGGACGTCGCGCATCAGGTGTCGCGCGAGATCCGCGAACACCTTGACGTTGTAACCTCGCTTGCGCGGCTGGTCTGAGTAGGCGAACCCGGGCAGGGACCAGACGACGACATCAAAGGCATCCTCTGGGCGCCCGCCGTGAGACTCCGGGTCGGCCAGGGCCGAGATCACGTGCCGGAACTCCGTGTAGTTGCTGAAGCACGTGTGGCTCAGCAACAGAGGCATCGGGTTTGGCCCCTTACCCTCTTCCCGGATGTAGTGGACGCCAAACCCGTCGACCGGCGCCTTGAAGTGCTCAAACTCGTTTAGCGACCGCTCATGCTCCCGCCAGTCGTACCCGTCGGCCCAGTACGCCACGAGGTCCTGCAGGTAATCGCGGTCGGTCCCGTAGTCCCAACCCACATCGTCGAGTTGATCCGGCCAGCGCGCAGACTTGATGCGACGTCGAAGATCCTCGATCTCCTCGTCGCTCACCGATATCGTCAGCGGGGAGGATTCAGCGGTGACCATCTGCTCACTCCCCGCGCATTTCAGCAACGACTTCGTCGACCTCAACGACTGAGATCGCGCCGCTAGGGCAAACATCCACCGCGTACTCGGCCGCCTGCTGGTCGTCGCCCTCCACGTGGTCCTTGGCTACACGAGGTGTGTAGTCCTCTTGGCGCTCGAACAGGTGTGGACTTTCGTAGTAGCACTGACCGCTGCGAATGCACTTCCCGTAGTCGACAACTACCTTCTTCATCGAACTTCCCCTTCGGAGTGGCCGAGGCTCTACGAGCCAGGTACGTCCCAAACCATGTGCAACTCAGCCGGGCCCCTCGTGATGTAGGAACGGTAGAACTGCGGCTCATAGTCAGGATCTAGGCGCAGATTCGGAAGGCGCTTGAAGAGCTGCTGGAACGCAACGCGCATCTCCAGCCGGGCCAGCGGCGCACCCAGGCAGTAGTGGATGCCCAAGCCGAACGCCATGTGCCGGTTGGGCTTGCGGTCGCCACGGAATGCCTCCGCCTCCGGGAACTGCTCCGGATCGCGGTTGGCGGAGGCGAACAACATCATGATTCGTTCGCCCTGCTTCACCGTGACATCGCCGAACTGAACGTCCTCCATGGCGGTGCGCATCAGGCCGCGGACCGGCCCCTCTAGGCGGAAGATCTCTTCCACGACTGACCGGGCATACTCCGAGTCGTCCTTCAGACGCGCGACCTCCTCCGGGTGATCGAGGAGCAACAGGAGGCCACTGCCCAGCGACTTGGTGGTCGTCTCCTGGCCGGCGCCGAGGAAGGTGTTCACCGAAGAGACGATCTCGGCCTTGCTGAGGGCGTCGCTTCGGATCATGTCGGAGATCAGATCGTCCTTTGGCTCGCGTTCGCGCTCCGCCACCAGGTTCCACGTGTACTCGGACATCTGCAGACCGCGCTTCGCTCCCCTAATGCGCTGTTCCAGCGTCGCGGAGGGCATGAGCGTCTCGCGCTCTCCAGGGGTCGGACGCGTGAAGCGATCCTGGAAGTCGCGAGGCGCCCCGACGAGAAGACACACTCCATAGGCAGGGAACGGCCAGCAGAATTCCTGGAAGAACTCAGCCTTCCCCCGGTCGGCGAAGCGGTCGATGAGTTCGTCCGCCAGCGCTCGGATCTGGTCTTCCATCTGGTCGATGCGCTTCGGCGACATCAGTCGTGCGACTGCCTCGCGCTGCCGGTCATGCTCTGGCGGGTCCGCACCCGGCAAGACGCGTACCGGCGGCTCCGGAAACCGTGCGGCCATGCTTTCCGGGTCTAGGCCCTCCTTCTTGAGCGCATCCAAGTGTTCGCTCGGCGGAGGGAAGTGGTGGGTATTACCCTGGGCACTGCTGAAACGAGCTGGATCCTGCACGATCTGCATGCAAATGTCGTAGGAAGTGGCGATCCAGTGCCCGTAGCGGGCGTCGTAGAAGACCGGTGCCTCGCTCCGCAGCCGCTCGTACCACTCGTTCGCGTGCTTCACCACCTCCGGATCCAGCGGATCGAAGGCTTCGGTGAAGTGCCCGCCCTGCATTTCAGTTACTGACATCTCTGGGATCCCCTCCACCAACAGATGCGCCGAGCGGTCGGACCTGCCTCAGCGGATCGACGAACCTGAATCAACAACGAGTCCGTGCCCAGCCACGTATGCGGCCTTGTCGCTCAACAAGAACAACGCAGCGTTGGCAATGTCTGACGGCTGACAGATGCTGCCCGTCGCGGTGCCCGAGGACATGGCCTTCACCCGAGCTTCGTCAGTCAGCATGTGCTGAGTCATCCCGGACTGGACGAACCCCGGGCTGAGGTAGTTCACCCGGACCCCCTGCGGTCGCAGCTCCGTCGCCAGGGATCGGGTCAGCGCTACGACGCCAGCCTTCGAGGCCGAGTACGCGCCAAGGCCTGGCGACCCGCCAGCTGCGGAAATCGACGCGATATTCACGATGCAGCCGCCGCGCCCGCCAGCCACCATGGCGCGAGAGACGGCCTGATTGACGACGAACGTCCCCGTGAGGTTCACGTTGACCACGAGGTTCCAGTCCTCAAGCGCGGTCTCCGCGACAGGCCCCTGCCGGAGAACGCCCGCGCAATGGACCAACCCGTCGACCCCGCCCCAATCGGCAACTACCGCGTCCACAAGTTGCTGAACGTTGTCAGGTGAAGTGACGTCGCCGGCCATCGGAATGACCGAATCGCTCGGAGGGATCTCCGGCGCGGTCATATCGAACAAGGCGACTCGAGCGCCCTCTGAGAGGAGTGCAGCGGCAACGGCGCCGCCGATGCCAGATGCCGCTCCTGTGACGATGTACGACTTGCCTTCGAACTCGGACACAATCCCTCCTCGTGGGCCACCGACGTGTGATCGACGGCACCGAGCGAGCGCTCGCACAAGGGAGCAAGCGCTCAGTAGGGCGGCACCCTATCGCAAGGACTACAAGGGCGTCAACACGATTCCCATCGCGTCGTGAGCGATTCAGCAGGGACGCAATGCATTTTGGGCTTGAGCAACCGTTAGCATCACGAACTCACGGCTCTGGCACGTCGTGACATTTCCAACAAAACCTCCGCTGTCACCACCGGTTCGACTAAGGCGAGTCAAACGGTTGCTTCGCCGTCGTCTCACCACCTGCGACCGAAGTCCTCGACCGGCGCTGGCGGTCGGCGCAACATCGAGGCGATACCAACTACGGTGAGATGAAGGAGGCCGACGATGGCGGAGCCGGCTGAACTTGATGTCCGGGAGGTCGCCCCACGCGACCGGCACCCCCTTATTTTCTCTACCTTCGACGCGTTGGCCCCGGGCGAATCGTTCCTCCTGGTGAACGACCACGACCCGAAGCCGCTCTACTACCAGTTCCAGGCGGAGCGCAGCCAGCAGTTCGACTGGGTACCGCAGGAGGAAGGCCCGGAGCGCTGGGCCATCCTGATCACCCGCGCCAGCGAGGGCTGACCCCGCCCTCGACCTGTCGAGGGCGAGGAGGAGCCCCATGCAGCCTGAGGTGCGGCCCGAGGGAGGCACGATGTTTCGACAGATCCTCGTCACGCTGGACGGCTCCTCCTATGGAGAGCGGGTGCTCCCCTACATCGGCGACCTCGCCGCGCCAATGCAGGCGAAGGTCACGCTGCTCGCCGTCATCCAGGTGGACCTGGTCCCCGCGATGGAGGACGAGCGGCCCCCGGACCCACGTCGCATCGAGGGTGCTCGCAAGTACCTGGAGGAGCGCGCCGACGAACTGCGCGAGTCCGGCGTGCAGGTGGAGACAGACGTCCGCAGCGGCTCACCCTCGCGGATGATCGTGGAGGCGGCCCGGGAGTTGGGCGCGGACCTCATCGCCATGAGCACGCAGGGGCTGGGGGCGGAGACGGAACAGGGCCTGGGCGGAACAGCCTCCAAGGTGCTGATGACGTCGCCGTGCCCGGTCTTCATGGTGCGCATCCAGCGGCCCGCCCCGCCGCGCGGTCCTGCGGAGGAGCGCTGGCAGGGCGAGGGCGGCGCGAACGTCGGCTGACGGCTAGCCCTCGTTCCGCGGGTCCACGGCCCCGGCTCCGAGGTCGGCGCCGTGTCGGAGCGTGCGCACGGCCGTGACGCGTGGCCAGGCGAAGCGACGGAGGAACCCCTCCTCGCCGGGTTGCGGACCATCGAGGGGACTGAGCATCGCCTTCAGCCCTCGTTGCCCCTCCGGCGTGGGGCCGAGCGCGCGTGCGAGCGAGCACAACGGCCCGCCGTCCGCCGCGGCGAACTCCACCCCGGGCATCGAGGCCAACCGCAAGAAATGCGCGACGCCCCCTTCGTCTCGGCGCAGCACGTCCTCCGGGACGCCCTCTGCGTGCAACGCGTCGAGGGCGTCTGCGAGCGCGTGGGAGTCCACGACGGTGACGCCGTTGCCTGCGAGGAGCGCGGCGGCGAGCCACCATCCCGCATCCGCGCCGCGCGCACGGAGCACGCCCGGGCCGCGGCGGTAGTCGAAGCGCATGCGCGTGTCCTGGCCCGCGACCGCCACGGTGTCCGCGGGCATGCCGAGTTCTGACCGCGCGACGCGTGCCGCCTTCAGCAGCGCCTCGCCTGCGGCCGACGCACCGAGGCGCTCCGCCGCACGCTCGACCACCTCGATGCGCTCGTCCAGCGGCACGGTCCAGGGCGCGCACGGGGCGTACGAGGCGTCACCCGCCTCCGGCTCGATGTCGCCCTCGATGGGTGGGGCGTCCGTGCGGCGGACGAACGCCCACAGATAGCCCTGGTGGCCCACCTTGGGGCCGGTTCCGGAGAAGTGCATGCCACCGAAGGGCTCAACGCCGGGCCGGGCGGCGGTGGTGGGCCGGTTCACATAGAGGTGGCCCGCCTCGATGCGTTGGGCGGCCTCGGCGATGCGGCTGGGGCTGCGGGAGAAGAGGCCGGAGGTGAGGCCGTAGCCGGTGCCGTTGGCGATGCGATAGGCCTCCTCGGCGTCGTCGAACGGGGTGAGCGCGAGGATGGGGCCGAAGAGTTCCTCGGTGGTGGTCTTCGCGGTGAGCGCCTCGGCGGCGTCGATCTCGACGATGAGCGGGCCGTGGAAGAGCGTCCCCGGCTGCGGCCCGAACTCGTCGAGGAGTACACGACCCTCCTGCCGCGCGCGCTCGGCGGCAGCGGCGAGGCGTTCCGCAGCCTCGGTAGCGATGACGGGGTTGATCGCCGTGCGGGAGTCCTCGGCGGGGCCGGCTCGCCAGGAGCGGGCGCCCTCCACAAGCCGGTCGCGGAACGCGGGGTAGATGGTGTGCTCCACCAGCACACGCGAGACGGCGGAGCACTTCTGGTTCGCGTGGCCGAAGGCGGAGTGTAGGACGCCCTCTACCGCCTCGTCGATGTCCGCATCCGCGAAGACCAGCGCCGGGTTCTTGCCCCCCATCTCCGACATCACCGAACGAGGGCGGCCGTCCGAGGACGGGTTGAGCGCGACGGCCTCGTGCATCCAGGTGCCGACCCCGCGCGAGCCGGTGAACGCCACCATCGCCACGCGCGGGTCCTCTACCAGCACGCGGCCGGTGGTGGAGCCCTGCCCGGGCACGCACTGAACGGCGTCCGCCGGCACCCCGACCTCGTGCAGCAGCGCCGTCAGACGGTGGGCGATCATCGGAGTGTGCTCCGCGGGCTTGAGGACGACCGTGTTCCCGCAGGCGAGCGCCGCGACGGCCATCCCGCATGGGATCGCGAGCGAGAAGTTCCAGGGCGGCACCACGGCCACCACGCCCTGGGGAGCGATCACCTCGCCATGCTCCTCCCACAGCGTCCCGGCCGCGTGCGCGTACAGGCGCAGGAAGTCGGTCGCCTCCTCCACCTCCGCCCAGGCGCCTGCGCGGTCGCGGCCGCCCTCCCGGACAATCGCGGCGGCGAAGTCGTGGCCGCGCTCCAGCAGCAGGTCAGCCGCGCGTCGCAGGATCGCCGCGCGCTCCTCGACGGGGCGCGCGCCCCAGGCATCGAGGGCGTCCTGTGCGCGGGCGACCGCGATGGCCATGCCCTCGGGCCCGGCGTGCTCGACGGAACCGATTGGGGGCGCGTCCAGGTGCGAGGGGTCGACCACGTCCACCCACTCGAGGCCTGGCACGCCCTCAGGCAGCGCGAACCGCTGCGGCGGCGACGCTTGCTCCCGCGCGAGCGCTGCATCGAAGGCGTCCCGGAAGTCCGAGTCGTGCCAGCGAGCGGCCGGGGCGCGCTCGAACGGCGCGTCGTCCGGCGCCACGACCGGCTCGTCCTCCACCTCCGCCGGCGAGGCGAGGAGGTCCACATCGTTGGCCCCGGCTCGGGCGGTGGTGAGGAACCCGGCCTGCGAGGAGTTCTCCAGGATCCGCCGCACCAGGTAGGCCATGCCCGGGATGAGGTCGCCCACCGGCACGTAGTCGCGGGAGGGCCAGCCGCGCTCCGCCAGCGACTCGCTGAGCGCCTCCAGTGTGCGATGCAGGGTCTGGTGCTCCACCGCGCCGGCGGGCAGCCCTCGCTCCTCCGCCAGCGCCTCGGCGAGCGCGTGCGCGCGCGGGTTGTGGCTGGCGACGGCTGGGAAGACCACGCCGGCGTGCTCGACGAGGCGCGCCACCAGCGCCTCGTACATGCGGTCGGTGGCGGCCTTCTGCTGGAAGACAGGCGGCGGCCAGCGGTTGGCGGCGGCATGTATCGTCTCGTAGTCCCAGTACGCGCCCTTCACCAGCCGCACCTGGAACGGCACGCCTCGAGCCCGCGCGACGTCGAGGACCTCGTCCAGGTGGCGGTCCGCATCGCGGAGGTAGCCCTGCACCACCATGCCGGCGCCATGCCAGTCTGCGAGCGGCCCTCCGAGGGCGAACACCTCTCGGAAGGCGCCCCAGACCACGTCGCGCAGTTCGTACTGCTCGGCGTCCACGCACAACCCCACGCCCGCGTCCCGCGCCGCCTCCGCGATCCGCACCAGGCGAGGCGTCACGCGCTCGATGGAGCCATCGAGGTCCACGGGGGTGAAGCGGTAGGTGAGCGATGAGAGTTTCAGCGAGATCTGGAGCGCCGGAAGCCCGCCGGCGGTGGACTGCTTCGACAACGGATGACGGCCGAGGTCCTGGATCAGGCGCAGGTAACGTTCGACGTACGCCTCGGCCTCGGCCTCGCTGAGCACGGCCTCGCCCAGCAGGTCGAAGGAGGGGTAGCGGTGCGCCTCGGTGAGTTCGTCCAGCAGGCGGCTGGTGGAGCGCTCGCCGGGAGCGACGATGAAGCGCTCCGCGAAGAGGAGCACCGCCCGACGCACCGCCTCGCGCACGGCCGTGGAGGGCACCCGCTGGTCGCGCCCCATGCGAAGCATCCACCGCAACGCGCGAGGGATGCCGGGGAAGTCGCCGGCGAAGTACTCGCCCAGCAGGCGATGGAGTTCCTCGGCGTCGCCGGTGGACTCCACGGCGGCGAAGACGTCCACGAAGCGCAGCATGCGCTGGCGGAACGCCTCGTCCTGGAGCGCGTCCGTGAGCAGCCAGTCCTGCAGCCGCTCCGCCGCACGAGGCCGGCGCTGCTCGATCCGGGCGAGGAGGTCGCCGGCGATCTCGCGTGTACGTGCCTCGATCGCAGCCTCGTCCACGGGCGTCCTCCGCCTCCACGATAGCCAGCGGAGCGCGGCGCCGCAGGGACTGAGGGCGCCTCGGTCGGACATACAAGAAGGAGGCCGGGAGCAATGCCCCCGGCCTCCCGCGCCATCGGACCGCCCGTCAGGTCAGTGACGGGGGCCGATGGCCATCGTCACGAACCGTCGGGGGTGGCAACAAACCAAACGTCGTTGACCTCGTGTCCGTTCGTGTCGCCCGGCGCTTCGTCCTGGATGAAGTAATAGAGCGGCATCTCGTTGTACATGACCTGCAGGGCGCCGTCGTCGCGCTCCAGGACGGTGAGTTCGCCCGTCACGCCCTCCCCGGCGGTGGGCTCTTCGCCCTCGGTGACTGCCACGGGGGGCCAGTTGGCGAGGCAGGCGTCGTCGCAGTTGCTCACGCCCGGCTCGTCGTTCGCGAAGGTGTAGAGGGTCATGCCCTCCCCATCGACGAGGTACGGCGCCAGTTCGCCCTCCTCGCTCACCTCGATGGTGACGGCGTTCGCGCCCTCCTCGGTGGCGGTGCCGGTTGCCGTCTCGGTCGCCGTCTCGGTCGCTGTCTCCGTAGCCGTGGTGGTCTCTGTCGCGGTCTCGGTTGCGGTCTCCGTGGCCGTGGTGGTGGGAACGTCCGTGGCGTCGCCGTCGCCATCGTCGTCCCCATCGCACGCTGCGAGGAAGAGCGAGGCGCCGACGAGGCACGTCAATGCGACCCGAAGGCCGCTCCGGGCGGATAGCGCATGCATCTGCAGTCCTTACTGGTAGCGCCGTCCCCGCTGCTCTCGGTACGCGCCCCTGTGCCCCTCAGATTGCGCATGCAACGAAAGTGCAACCGCCCCGGCCGGACTCGCAATATCCCACGCCGCCCCGCGCGCGCTAGGCGCGGCGAGACTGGTTTTTCAGAGGTCGTCGGTCTTCTGTACACAGGTTCTGATAAGCCACCACGGCATACACCGGAACTCGACGCTCACGACGAAACCTGCACGCCACGGTGGAGGGCCGACTCTCCCGCTTGATTCCCAATCTCCTATCCCTGTCCACGTGGGAGGTGCCGGGTGGCTCAACTTGAACCAGAGACGCCGCGCACCGTGCGGGAATTGCGCGAGCAGCAGGAGGCCATCGCTCAGGCGGGCCTCCTCGCGCTGCGCGAGCCCTCTCGTGATGTCGTCCTGAACGAGGTCCTCCGCATCGCGCGCGACACGCTGGGCGGGGACTTCGCGAAAATGGTGCTCCTGCAGCCAGACGGCTCCTTGCTGCTGTCGGCCGGCGTCGGCTGGCCGGAGGGCGTGGTCGGCAACCTGGAGACGCCTCCCGGACTCATGTCCCAGGCACGGGCGACCCTGGAGACCGGCGAGCCAATCGTGGTGGACCACTTGCCCACGGAGCAACGCTTCGAGCCCAACCCGGCACTGGTCGCGATTGGCGTGGTCAGCGGCGTGAGCGCCGTAATCGAGGGTACGAACCGCCGCTACGGCGTGCTCCAGATTGACTCCACGTCCCCGCGCGCCTTCTCGCCGGACCAGATCGCCTTCGTCCAGTCGGCCGCGAACGTCCTGGGCGGCTTCCTGGACCGGGAGACCCGGGAGCAGGACCGCGAACTCTTCTTCAATGCCGTGGGCCACGAGGTCCGCGGTCCCCTCACCACGGTCCTCGGCTTCGCGCAGCGCCTCCGACGCCGCCTCGGTGTGGGAGCCGTGGTGGACGAACGTGACGCCGAGGCGCTGTCCGCGGTGGAGGACGGCGCGCAGCGCATGCAGCGCACGATCAACATGCTCTCGGATCTGCTGGAGGTCACCGCACGCCGGCCCGCCGTCCGCCAACTGGTACCGGTCTCGCAGGTGCTGCGGAGCCTGGTGGAGGAGGCGCAGGCCAGCCACCCAGAGGTGCGCGTGGAGCACGAGAACCTCACGGAGGGCCCGCCCGCGGATGAACGCGCTGCCCGCATCGCGCTGGGCAACCTCCTGGAGAACGCGGCCAAGTACTCCAACCTGGAACCCGTCGTGCGCGTCCGGATGGAGATAAGCGAGCAGGAGGCCGAGGTGCGGGTCCTGGACGCATGCGGCGGCCTGGAGATGGACGAATTGAACCGCATGTTCGAGGCGTACTACCGGGGCGAGAGCCCTCGGTCCTCCACCGGCCTCGGCCTGGGCCTCTACCTGACCGAGCGCATCTGCAGCCGCTACGGCTGGCGCATCAGCGTGGAGAATCACCCCGGCGAGGGCTGCGAGTTCGTGGTCACCATCCCGTACCAGCAGTCAGACCCCTCGTAGCCGCCTTCCGCGCGAGTCGCGCGTCTCGGCGCCCTCGGCCCTATCAAGGACGGCCTCGGAGAATTGCGTGCCGGTTATCGCGCGTCGGCGTCTTGCGACGATGTAGCGTCGCGCCAAGATTTCAGGTAGAAACCATCTAGCACGCGTATGCGGCTGATAGTCGCGCGCAATGGCTGGGGTTCGCTGGGCGGGGGCGGCGCGTGGCAAAGATCATCTCGATCCACTCGTTCCGAGGCGGGACGGGGAAGTCCAACACCACCGCGAACCTTGCCGCCCTCATGGCGGCCCAGGGCCTCCGCGTAGCGGTCGTGGACACCGACGTCCAATCGCCCGGCCTGCACGTCCTCTTCGGCCTCCGCGGCGAGGACATTACCCACTCCCTGAACGACCATATCTGGGGCAAGATCGGCATCCGCGAGGCGGCCATTCCGGTCCTGGAGGGGCAAGTCTCCGGCGCGGTCTTCCTGGTGCCCTCCAGCGTGCGGGCGGACGACATCGTCCAGATCCTGCGCCAGGGCTATGACATGCGCATGCTCACCGCCGCCTTCCGTGACCTCACGGAAGCGCTCGACCTGGACGTCCTCCTCATCGATACGCACCCCGGCCTGAACGAGGAGACGCTGTTCTCCCTGGCTATCTCAACGGCCGTGGTGATCGTGATGCGGCCTGACCAGCAGGACTACGAGGGCACGGGCGTAACCGTGGAAGTCGCCCGCTCGCTGGAAGTCCCCAGCATGATGCTGCTGGTGAACAAGGCGCCCACGAGCCTGGAGCCGGAGGCGCTGGCGGCCACGGTGTCCAGCACCTTCAACTGCCCCGTGGTGGCCGTGCAGCCCCACAGCGACGAGATGCTGGAACTGGGCAGCCGGGGCGTCTTCGCGCTCAAGCACCCGGACCACCCCATCACGGACTCCTTGCGGTCGGCAGTGCAGCAACTGTTGGCCGACTAGCGGGCAGCGTCCGCCCTGGCGCGCACCAACGGGAGCGAAGACATGAGGCCAACGCTCACCGTCTACGTGCCCGGCCGGGAGCCTGCCGTCCACGAACTGGAGTCGGACCGCGTCACCATCGGCAGCGGGGCGGACCAGGACGTTGTCATCGCCGCCTCGTTCGTCGCGCGCCACCACCTGTTCCTGTCACTGGAGGGCGGCCGCGCCGTCCTGGAACCCGTGCCGGCCGGACTGCTGGCGGTGGTCACGGTGCAGGGCCGCCCCCTCACCACCCCCACCGAACTCGGCACGCCGGACTACTTCCGCATCGAGGGCGTCGCGTCCGGCGAGGTCGTCACGGTCGTCTACGAACCCGCCACCGAGGCGTTGGGCGCCCTCGCCGAGCGAGTCATCGTCGCACCGAGGGAGGGCGTCCTCACCGTGGGCAGCGCGGAGGGGAGCGACGTGGGCGCGGGCAACCCCGTGCTGGCGCCGGCCCACGCGCAGATCGTGTTCGGTGACGGCCAGGTCACGCTCCGCGACGTGGGAGGCCTGACCACGCTGGACGGCCAGAGCGTCTCCAGTGACGCCCCCTTCCCGGAGGGCACGACGGCCTCGATGGGGAACGTCCGCATCCGGCGCGACAATGGCGCGCTCGTCGTACGCGAGGTCGGCGCCGGCGTGGTGCTCGGCACCCGCCGCGCCCGCCGCCTGCCGGACGAGTTCATCGCAGCCCTCGACGGTCGAGGTGGCGTGGGGCTGGAGGCGCGCAACCTGCGGCGCACCGTCGGCGACGGCCAGACCATCCTGGACGATGTCTCGCTGCACATCCTGCCTCGACAATTCGTGGTGCTGGTGGGCCTCAGTGGCTCCGGCAAGTCCACGCTGCTGAACGCCCTCTCCGGGACGCACCCCGCGGACTCCGGCGAGGTGCTGGTGGACGGCGTCCCCCTGTACGAAGAGCGCGAGCGCTTCCGGAGCGCGATCGGCTTCGTCCCCCAGCGCGACATCGTCCACATGGACCTGACGCCCTTCGAGGCGCTGGACTACGCCGCCCGACTCCGCCTGCCCGCCGGCACGTCCGAGGCGGACCGACACGCACGTGTGGACTCGGTGCTCGCCGACCTCGGCATGACGGAGCGCCGGGACGTGCGCATCTCCCGACTGAGCGGAGGGCAGATCAAGCGCGTCAGCATCGGCGTGGAGTTGATCTCGCAGCCGCAGTTGCTCTTCCTGGACGAGCCTACGTCCGGCCTGGACCCGGTGACCGAGACGGAACTGATGCAACTGCTGCGTCGCCTGTCGGACCAGGGCCGCACGGTGGTGGTGATCACGCACGCCACGAAGAACGTGATGCTGGCGGACCGCGTCATCTTCATGGTCCCGGGCGGGCGCATGGCCTGGTTCGGCCCGCCGGCGGACGCCCTCACCTACTTCGCCCGCCACGGGGGCGAGGACTATCGCGCGCGCGGCCAGATGGAGTTCGACGAGATCTACGCGGTCCTCCAGGACCCGGACCACGGCTCCGCCGAGGACTGGCAGCACCGCTACCGCGGCGACGAGGCGCACCGCCAGTACGTGCGGGAACCCCTCGACAGGGCGGGCGAGCCGGAGCGTCGAAGCGCGGGGGCGCGCATCGCGGCGGTGCGCGGAGCGCACGCCCTCGGGCAGTTGGTGACGGTCTCGGCGCGCAACTGGCGGCTGATGACGCGGGATCGGTTCGCGCTGCTGCTCATCCTCGTTGCCGCGCCGCTGCTGGCGTCGCTGGACTTCCTGATCACGGAGCGGGACATGTTCTCCCCGCTCTCCGGCAACGCTGGTCGCATCGTGACGAACACGAACACCATCATCGTGAACGCGATGCTGGTCGGCGCCCTGGCCCAGATGCGCGAGGTCATCAAGGACCGGGAGATCTACCGGCGCGAGAGCCTGGTGGGCCTCCACGCGTTCCCGTACCTGCTCTCCAAGGTCTGGATCGCGGCGGCGTTCGCCCTCTACCAGGCGGTGTGGTGGGTGGGCATCCGCTACCTGGCCGTGGACATGCCGGGTGGCTGGGACGTGGCGCTCCAGTACTACGTGACCATGGCGCTGGTGACGCTGGCGGGCATGGTGCTGGGCCTGCTCGCCTCCGCCGCCTCGCCCACCGAGGACGCGGTCGCACTCATCGTGGCGCTCATCATTGTGCCGCAGGTGCTGTTCAGCGGGGCGCACCTGCCGGCGCACGAACTCAACCCCGTGGTGCGATCCCAGATGGACATCATGCCCTCCCGATGGGCGTTCGAGGCGCTGACCTCCATCGGCGGGCACGGGCAGGACCTGGCGCAGGACGCCTGCTGGACGGACCTGACCCGCGAGGAACGCGCGGCGCTCTCCCCGGAGCAGAAGGCGGAGTGCGGGTGCCTGGGGCCGGGCATGTTCCAGCAGTGCTCGTTCCCGGGGCTGGGCGAGTACGCCGCCGACGATCCGTCCCTCATCGCGAGCAGCACGCTGCTCGCGGAGGGGCGCCTCGAAGCGGACTACCAGCACTACGGGCCGATCTATGACGTGAACGTGCCCGTGCGCTGGGGCGCCCTGGTTGCGATCATCGCGGCGGTGGTGGGGATCATCTACGCGATCCTCCGGTTGAGGACGCGGTCCAGGTGAGCACGGAGGGGCTGTTCTCCCGAGCCGCGCTCCTGGGCGGGCAGTGGGACCTGGACCGCCAGGCCCGGCGCGCCATCGGCGCGATCGAGGCGCGCGTGCTCTACATGCGCGCCGAGACCCGACGGGCGCTGGCCGCCTACTTCACGGGCGACTTCGAGCGTTACAACCGCGGTATAGATGGCGACTACCTGGGATCGCTGCGCGCCCGTGCGCTGGCGGACTGGCGACCCCGGGCCTCGGACTTCGAGCGCTTCGTGGACCAGTGGCGTTCCCTGGTCCCGGACGACCCCGACCTGCGCGAAGCCGCGAGGCGTATCGCGACCGCGCAGTTCTCGCTCAACGAGACCGACTCGCCGCGGACGCTCCGCGCCCTGGGTGCTCCCGCCCCGCCAATGGGCGGCGACGCCGCAGCCGCCGAGGCCCCCCGACGCTCTGTGGTGGACGAGCCGCGCGACGACGCGCCGGAGGCCGTGCGCGTCGCGGAAGAAGCGGTGTCATGGACCATGCTGGAGGGCGGCGACGTGCTGTTCCGCCCGGGCGATCCGGGCGACGCGCTCTACATCGTCATCAACGGCCGCCTCCGTCTGGCGCGCGACGACGGCCACGGCTCGACCGTGGTCGCCGAGGTCGGACGGGGCGAGGTGCTGGGCGAGACGGACGTGCTCACCGGCGACCCTCGCAGCCTGCACGCCTTCGCCGTTCGCGACACGGAGTTGCTGGTCATCCCGCAGGACGTGCTGCTGGGGATGGCCCAGCGCGACCCCAACGTCATGCTCCGCATCAACCATGACCTGGTCGCGCGAATGCGCGAGCAGATCACCTCCACACGCCCGACACGCGCACCGCTCGCGACCATTGCCCTCGTGCCCCTCGGCGGCGTGGACCTGGCAACGTTCGCACGCGCGCTGGAGGCGGAACTGGCGCGCCTCGGCAACACCGCGCTCATCTCGTACCAGCGCATCCACCGCCAGATCAGCACTGACGGGCGAGACCTGGACATCGATGGGCCGGAGTTGCTGGGCTGGCTGCACGAGTACGAGTCCACGCACCGCTACGTCGTGTACCAGGCGGACGTCGCGGAGCCAGAGTGGACCGAGCGCTGCATCCGCCAGGCGGACCGCGTCGTCCTCGTAGCGGACGGCGCTGCGTCCCCCGAGCGACACGCCATCGAGGACTGGATCGCGGAGCGGCCCGTGCCGCCGGTGCAGAACCTGGTGCTCCTCTACGACGATGCCACCGCGCGGCCGAAGGGCGCGGCCGCGTGGCTCGACCGCCGCGAGGTGCAGATCCACGCCCTGGTCCGCCGAGGCGACGGCGACCACATGGGCCGCCTGGCGCGCCGTCTCACCGGCAACGCCGTCGGCCTCGCCCTCGGTGGCGGGGGTGCCCGCGGGTACGCGCACCTCGGCGTGCTGCGCGCGCTGGAAGCGGGAGGCGTGCCGGTGGACGTCATCGGCGGCACCAGCATGGGCGCGCTGCTAGGGGCCGGCATCGCGCTGGACCGCGACAGCGCGGAGCTCACCCAGCGTGCGCTCACCATCGCCTCGCGCCGGCAGCAGTTGATCGACTTCACCTTCCCCTTCGCGGCAGCGACCACGGGCGGCAAGGTGACACGCCTCCTGCAGAACGAGTGCGGCGACGCGCTGATCGAAGACCTGTGGCGCCCGTACTTCTGCATGGCCACGAACCTCACCCGCGCGGAGTCGCAGGTGATCGAACGAGGCCTCGCATGGGAGGCTGTTCGCGCCAGCATCGCGATCCCCGGCCTCTACCCGCCCTTCCTCCAGCATGGTCGAGACGTGCTGGTGGACGGCGGCGTGATGAACGGTCTGCCGGCGGACGTGATGCGGGCGCGCCCGGACGTGGGCACCGTGATCGCGGTGAACGTGACGCCCCCGCGTGCCGTGGACGACTACCAGTTCCCGCCCATCATGTCCGGCTGGCGCCTGGCCTTCGAGTTCCTCCGCGGCAAGATCCTGCCGGCCCGGGCGGCATCGCGGCTCCGTCCGCCCTCGATCATGGAGACGCTGGTGCGGGCGACGGAGGTGAACACGGCCTCGCAGCGGAGCGTGCAGTTCTACCAGGAGCAGTCGGACCTGCTGATCACCCCGCCCGTGGACGGCCTGGGCATCACGGACTTCGCGCAGTGCGCCGCCCTCGTCGAGATGGGCTACGAGGCCACCCGCGAGCCGCTGGCCGCCTGGCTGGCGACGGATGCCCCCGCATGGCTGCGCCCGGACTCCAAAGCGTCCTCCGAGACCGGGAGGCCCGATCGATGACTACTGCCGCAACCGCCCCCACGCCCGCCATCACCGAGGCCGAGATCGAGGAAGCGATCGCGGCGGTGGGGCTCGGCCCCATGGGGATGCCCCCATCTGGCATCGGGCACGACGGTACGGAGGTCGGTCGAGGGCCGGCGCACGCCATCCGCGGTGGTATCGACTGGATGCAACGCCAGGTCGCCATCCGCGCCCTGGCCGGGCTTCCTGCCAACAGCAGCGAGGAAGTCCGGCGACAGGTGGAAGAGGCCGCTCGGCAGAGGGCGCTGGACTCGCTGACGGCGATCCTCAACCGGCTCGTGCCCGATCCGCGCGACCAGGTGACCGGCGCCTCGCTGCTGGACATCAAGCACCAGTACACGCTGGAGTTCCGGCTGTACGTGTCGGAGTACGCGCGCTACCTGGCGGGAGATGACCGGTTCTTCTTCAACCTTGGCGTCAACTCCTGGGGCTCCAGGATGCGGATACTGGCGCGCCAGTTGGGCGTGCGCCATGCCTTCAAGGTGATCGGGGCCCTGGTCTCCCGGGTCAAGGTCTCGTCGGCGTCGCGCACCGTGCGCACGGAGATCAGCACCGTTCGGAGCAGCCGTGGCTCCACCGTGATGCGCTGGAACGCTGACCGCCTCCTGGAGCAAGTCCCGGAGCACCTCCGGGACCGCTACGTCCGCTTCGCCTGTCAGATCCACCAGGGCGCCCTGGCGGCCACCACGGTCCATTCCGGAGACATCGACCAACTCGCCAGCGTGCACGAGCGCCAATGCCAGGCAGACGGCTACGACTTCTGCGAGTGGGAGTTCACCTGGGACGCAGACTCGGAGCGACAGCGCGGGATCACACGCCCGGTCGCGGTCGGCGCAGCCGTCTCCGCGGGCATCCTCTCCGCCATGGCGGCAGGCGTCCCCCTCGTCATCCCGTTCGCCGTGGTCGGCGCCCTGCTCCCCCTCGGAATCATCATCCGCACGCAGCAGCAGTCCCGTGTGATGCGGCGAGTGGAGCGCCTGCAGAAGGAGCTCGCCGGGCAGAGCGCGCTGGCGGAGGAGGAATACCGCCGCAACGTTGACGCCCGGGCGGAACTGGAGCAGGCCAATGCCGTGCTGGCGCGGCAACTGGCCGAACTGAGCGCCCTCCACGAGATCGGCCAGTCCTTCGGCGCCACCCTGGACCTGGAGGAACTCCTGAGCCGGAGCCTCACCTCCGTGACCAAGAACCTGGGCTACGAACGCGCGCTGGCGCTGCTGCTGGACGAGGAGAGCGGCATGCTGCGCTACGCCTCCTCGGTCGGCGTGGCGCCGGAGCACGAACCCGTCGTGCGTCAGGAGGTGGGCCCCGTGGACCGCGAGGGCTCGCAGTTTGTCCAGATCTTCCTCGCGGACCAGGCCGTATTCGTCACCGACACGAGCCGCCTGACGGACGAACGCAGCCGCCGCTACACGGAGGCCGTGGGGAGCACGTCCTTCCTGGCCACGCCCCTGATCTCCAAGGGCGCTCGGTTGGGCCTGCTGATGCTGGACAACGGGAGCACGGGCCGCCCCGTGCGCGCGGAAGACGCGAACCTGGTGTTCACGGTGGGGACGCAGATCGCGACGGCAGTGGAGAGCGCGCGCCTCTTCAACCAGGTGGAGCAGCACAACCGCACGCTGGAGGAGCGCGTGGAGCAGCGCACGCTGGAACTGGCGGAGGCGATCGCGGTGGCGGAAGAAGCCCGCCAGGCGGCAGAGGCGGCGAACCAGGCGAAGAGCCAGTTCCTGGCCACCATGAGCCACGAGATCCGCACGCCCATGAACGCCATCATCGGCATGGGCGGGCTCCTGATGGACACCGACCTGGACGCCGAGCAGCGCGAGTACGCGGAGATCGTCCGCACCAGCAGCGAGGCGCTCCTGGCCATCATCAACGACATCCTCGACTTCTCGAAGATCGAGGCGGGCAAGATGGACATGGAGTCCGCGCCCTTCGACCTCCACTCCGCCATCGACTCCGTCCTGGACCTGGCAGCCGGACAGGCGGTGAAGAAGGACATCGAGTTCGTGTGCCTCGTGGACCAGGGCGTGCCCACCAAGGTCCGAGGAGACGTGACGCGCCTGCGCCAGGTCATCCTCAACCTGGTCAGCAACGCGGTGAAGTTCACCAGCAAGGGCGAAGTAATCCTGCACGTCCGCCCCGCCTCGGAGGGGCGGAGCGGCATCCAGTTCGACGTGCGGGACACCGGTATCGGCATTCCGCCGGAGCGGATCGACCGGCTGTTCCAGTCGTTCAGCCAGGTGGACGCCTCCACCACGCGGCGCTTCGGCGGCACGGGCCTCGGCCTCGCGATCAGCAAGCACCTCGTCGGCATGATGGGCGGCGAGATGTGGGTGGAGAGCGAGCCCGGCGTGGGCAGCACGTTCTCCTTCACCGCAGCGCTGGAGGTGGTGGACGGCGCGACTTCGCGGGACCGCTCGTTCCTGGACGGCCGGCGCGTCCTCTTCGTGGACGACCACCCCACCACCCGCGACACGTTCGAGCGCCAGGTGGCGCACTGGGGCCTGCGCGCCCATTGCGTCGGCTCCGCGGCCGAGGCGATCGAGGCTGTCCGCAGCGCCGGCCCCTTCGACTGCGCCTTCCTGGATGCGCGCATGCCGGGTGCCGATGCGTCGGTGCTGGCGCAGGAGATCCGGCAAGCCGGCGCCACGGTGCCTCTCGTCCTCTGTTCTCCCGTCGGCATCCGGCAGGCGCATGAGGACATCTTCGCGGCGCACGTCAGCAAGCCGCTGAAGATGTCCCAGCTGTTCGACACCTTCGCCACGCTCTTCGCCGACCCGGAGGCGGCGTCCGCACCGTCCGAGGGCAAACGCACCGCCGAGGAGGCCGCGCAGCCCATCGACCCCACGCTGCGGCTGCTGCTGGTGGAGGACAACGCCGTCAACCAGAAGTTGGCGCTCCGCCTGCTGGAGCAGCGCGGCCTGCGCGCGGACGTCGCGGGCAACGGCCTCGAGTGCCTGGAAGCCCTCGGTCGGCAGACGTATGACATCGTGCTGATGGACGTGCAGATGCCGGAGTTGGACGGCCTGAACGCCACCCGCCGCATCCGCGCCGGTGAGGCCGGCGACGCAACCCCGGAGCGTCCGTGGATCGTGGCCATGACCGCGAACGCGATGGAGGGCGACCGCGACGACTGCCTGGCCGCCGGGATGAACGACTACCTCGCGAAGCCGATTCGCCCTCGGGAGTTGGAGGCCGCCCTCCGGCGGGGCGCGGCGGCGGTGCACGCCGGCCGGGAGGCCCGATGACTGATCCGACCACGTTCGACCCGGGGACGATCACCCAACTGCTCGCCGACACCGGCGACGACGTGGAATTCGTCCGCGACCTCGTGGACACCTTTGCGGCGGACGCGCCGGCGCTGCTCCAGGAGATCCGCACCGCCCACGGCGACCTGGAGACGCAGCGCCGCGCGGCACATTCGCTCGCCTCCAACGCCAGCACGCTCGGCGCCCTCGAGCTCTCGCGCCGCGCGAGGGCCGTCGAGTACCAGGCGAGGGACGGTGTGACGCCCGCCTCGGACGCCCTCGACGGGGTCAACGCGGCGCTCACGGAAGCCCTCGCGACGATCGAGGCGCTGGATGTATGGAAGTAGCCGCATGACCACGTCCGAGGCGTCGCCCCCGTCCCCGGCCCGCGTGCTGGTGGTGGACGACGGCGAGATCAACCGCCGCCTGCTCGCACGCCTGCTGGAGCAAGACGGCCACGTCGCCATCCTGGCAACCGACGGCGAGGAGGCGCTGGAGGTGCTCCGCGCGTCCCGGGACGCCGTCGACGTGGTGCTGCTGGACATCCTCATGCCCGGCATCAATGGCCAGGAGTTGCTCCGCCGCATCAAGGGTGACGCACGCCTGCGCCATCTCCCCGTGATCATGGTCTCCGCGCTGGAGGACATCAGCACCGTCATCGAGTGCATCCAGGACGGCGCCACGGACTACCTCCAGAAGCCGTTCAACCGCGCCGTGCTCCGCGCCCGCCTCAACACCACGCTGGCCGAGAAGCGGCTACGCGACCGGGAGATCGAGTACCTCGCGCAGGTCCGAGCGCTCACGGACGCCGCGGTCGCCCTGGAGTCGGGCGACTTCGAGAGCGTCGAACTCGCGCAGATCGCGGAGCGGCCGGACCCCCTCGGCAACCTCGCGCGTGTGCTCGTCGACGTGGCGGAAGAAGTGAAGCGTCGCGAGCGCCGCCTCCAGGAGCAGGTCCGCGCTCTGACCATCCGCATCGACCGCGAGCAGCAGCAGTCTCGCGTCGCCGAGATCACCAGTACGGACTACTTCCAGTCCCTTCGCGACCAGGCCTCCGACCTCCGCGCCTCCTTCTCCCGAGGCGACACCTAGCCGCGAGGTCGGCGGGTAGAGGTCGGTGAGGCCGCGAACGACCGCGTGCTCAATCCGAGGCGCGACCTCCAGAGAAGGAACGGACACCGACCGTTTCGGCCCCGTCTCCCCCGTCAGAGAGCCTCGCTGTTACGTCTTCGTAATATCGGGGCCGTCGTCGTTGACGAATTTTTCGCGCGTGTGCACGATGGCGTCGCTGACGTAACCCCTCCTGGCGTTCCGGGCTCACACCCGCCGAATTAGCGGTTCCGGCGGTAGCCCCCGTGCGGCCTTCTGGAGCCGCGGGGGCCGGCCCGGCGACGCGATCGAGGTGGCAGGAGGGGTTACGTCCGCCATCGAGGCGGGAGACGGCACGAGCCCCGACCGCATCACCACACAGCGCATGCGGGCGGGACGGCGCAGTGCAGAGCGGGGCTGACAGCGCCCTTTCAGGGCGGCTTTCTCCGGGGCAGACAACCGGTCGTAGGATCAGCAGGCGGGCATTCCTGAGGCTCTCAGGCATGGTGGCTCCGGCCGTCGCCCTCTCGGCTACGTTCGGTTCGCCGCTGACCGGCGCCTTCCAGGACCTCGGACGGCCGGCTCTGGCCCCGCCCCATGCTGCTCGCCTGCCGCAGCGCTCCTCCCGAGGGTTCGCCATGACGCAGCCCAATCCCGTCGTCGCGGAGAACTGCCCGGACCCGGGCGTGCTGGACGTGGACGGCCGCTTCTACATGGTCTCCACCAGTCACGTCCTGCCCGCGTTCCCCATCCGGGTCTCCGCCGACCTGGTGCACTGGGAGCACACGGGCTCCTACGTCTTCACGCGAGAGAACCGTCCGAGGTGGGCACGCGACCACTTCTGGGCCCCGGAGTTGCACCGCGCTGGCGAGGGGTACGTGGCCTACTTCACCGCTCGCTCCCGGCAGACTGGTCGCCTCTGCATCGGCGCGGCCACGGCTCCATCGCCCATCGGCCCGTACGAAGCGGCGGACCGTCCGCTGGTATCGGAGGGCGTGGCTGTTCTCGACCCCACGTTCTTCCGGGACGACGACGGCCGGCAGTACCTCTACTGGAAGATGGACGGGCCGCATGGTCCTAACGGCCCGATCTGCGTCCAGGAACTGAGCCCGGACGGCCTGCAGTTCATTGGCCCTCGCGCGGAGGTGGCGACGAACGACCTGGCGTGGGAAGCCCCGCTCATCGAGGCGCCGTCCGTCCTCAAGCGGGGCGGGTACTACTACCTGTTCTACAGCGGCGGCGACTACGACACACCGCACTACGCGGTCGGCGTCGCGCGCTCCACGTCGCCTCGAGGTGGCTTCGAGAAGCGAGGCGGGCCCATCCTCTACGGCAGCGACCGGTGGAAGGGGCCCGGGCACAACTCCATCGCCACGCTGCAGGGCCAGGACTACATCGTCTACCACGCCTGGGAGGGCGACCGCTTCCGCGACGTCCGCCCGGCCATGGTCGATCGCATCGAGTGGCGCGACGACGGCTGGCCGTACGTGAACGACGGCCACCCCTCGAGCGCCGGCGGCGCCGTGCAGGGCTGACGGAAGCCCCTGTCCCGCGGGCTATCCTCGCGCGAGCGCTCGCGCCTTCCCGCCGGGGGCGGCCACGATCATCTCCAGCAGGGTGCGGGTGATGTTGGGCTCCAGTCCCTCCGTGTGTCCCTTGTCCAGCCGCACCACGTCCGCGATCACGCGCCCGTCCCGGGCGTCCGGATACACGTAGACCTCGGCGGTACCGGGGCGGGCCTGCAGGCCCCACGCCGCGTTCGAGCGGCCCTCCCGGCTCGTGTCGTGGATCTGACCCGCCTCGGTGTCGACCACGTCCGGCAGGCGCCGCCGGGGGCCTGCGCCGTACCTCTCCGCCCACGGCGAGGTTTCCGGGAGCGCCACGATCTCGTGCTGGCCGGTGGCGAAGATGAAGGAGATGTCCGTATCCACCTCGGCGGCCCGGCCGGGGCGAGGCCCGCTGCCGGGCTGCGGCTGGGGCCTCGTCTGCTCCCCGCCCGGCCGCACCGGCGCGAAGAAGGACTCCGGCAACTCCACCGGCCCGATGCGCCCTCCGGAGAGGCTGAGCCAGCCATCCACCCGCTGCGCGAAGTAGTCCGTGTTCAGCAGCCGGTTGGAGGTCATCCCACCCTGCGAGTGCCCCACCAGCCAGATCGAGCGGATGCGCCCCACGCCGTAGCGCGCGAACACCTGCTCCACGATGTTCCGCAGGTGCTCGTCGTCCGCCTCGCCCACCCAGCGCCTCGAGGGCTCCTTCGTCGCCGCCGAGGGCGTCGCGATGACCAGGCGGAACTCGTCCGTGTAGTCGCATGCGGGGAAATACAGGCGCTGCCAATGCCCCACCGAACCGCCACCATGCAGGCTCAGGAGGAACACAACCTCCTCGTCCGGCTTCAGGTCGTCCGGCTCGTCCAGTGTGAACTTGCGCCCCGTCTGCTCGTCGATTGCCGTGATGCTACCCATGCTGCCCCCCGTCTCGCCCGCGTGCCCTCGGGCCGCGACACGGTAGCGCCACGCCATAAGCGCGGGGTAGGGGGAGTCGGAAGCGGCCCGGGATCCCGAGGGCTAGGGGGAGCCAAGCGCCTCGTGCGTGGCGTCGCCCCAGGAGAAGAGCGCGACGGCCAGGTGGGCGACGGACTCGCGCTCCGCGAGGAAGCGGTGCACCTCGGCGGTGAACGAGTCGCCGGGGTAGAGGTCACCGGGTGCGAGGCCCTTGAGTGAGAGCGAGCGCGGCGAGGATCCGTCGTCGCAGTCCGTCGACAGGGCGATGTCGAAGTCCGCGATGCCCCAGGGGCGGCGGGTGCCGCTGAGCGTGTCTCGGCACCAGGCCACCACTGCTGCCGCCAGCGCATCCGCGGAGTGAGGCTGCGAGGCGCCCTCGCCTGTCCCCCACTCGCGCACATAGAGGCCGATGCCACGTTCGCGGGCGAGGGCCAGGTCCTCCATCAGCCGGCGCGCGCGCCGCTGGCGGGTGACCTCGGTCTTGACTTGGTGCACGAAGCCGAACATGGCGAGACCTCGGAAGCGCACCGTCGACGCTACCGAGGTCCCACCGAGACGTTCAATGGCCTATTACAAAACCGTCACGCAGAGACGCCGCTCCGTATGAGCGGCGTCTCACCAATCCTGCGGGAGCACCCGCTATTAGCGCATGGGCTCGGCGCCCGGGCGCGTGACCGGAGTCGTACCCGTGCGGGCCGTCCGAGCCTCCACCATGCGCGCCAGGTAGTCCGCCTCCATCGCCGGCGACGGCGCCATGGCGAACGCGGCAGCAGTGATGATGCTGAACAGCATGGAAGCCATGCCCCACAGCACACCGTCCAGCGGCGTGTAGGTGTCACCAATGACGCCGAAGCCCACCAGCAGCGCCAGCACACCAAGCGCCACCGTCACGATGGTCAGCACGTAGGCCAGCATTCGCGAGGGCGCCCGGCTGTCATCAGACGACAGCGTGCGCGCCCCGTTCATGGACCAGGCCAGGATTGCGGAGGCGAAGCCCGGGAGCATCCACAGGATGCCCTCCCAGAAGTCGCTCTGGACCGCTGCCTGCAGGCC
>CAYTRA010000002.1:16183-31073 GCA_964439675.1 uncultured Dehalococcoidaceae bacterium | reverse complement strand
ATCGCCGCTGCCGCCCGGGTTGTCGTCGTCATGCCTCGGCCCGTCGGCCGAGCCCCACCAGTTGTATTGCGCGCTCACCGTGCTGGACAGCTCGGAGTCCAGTCCATCCTTGACCGGGAAGAGTCCGTTGGAGGTGGTGTTCCCGGCAATCGCGGAGTATGTGATTGACAGGGCGCCGTCACCGATGGAGATGGCGCCACCGTGGTTGGAGTCGTTATTCGTGATGGCGGAGTGGCTCACCGTCACGTTCGCCGTGCCGGCGCCCTTCACACCACCTCCTGAGCCCACGGCACTCGTCGTGTTCCCCGCGATCACCGAGTTGGTGACGTTGAGGGTGGAGACGTCCTGGTACAGACCGCCACCGCCGTGTTGCGCGCTGTTCGCGGCCACGGTCGAGTCCGTGATTGTCGTAGGGATATCGCTGTAGACGCCGCCGCCGTAGGACCCTGCCCCGTCCGTGCTGGTGCGGTTGTTGGCGATGGTGGACCCGGAGATCGTGAGTGACGTGCCGCCGGTTGCGAAGACACCGGCGCCGTCATCCTCGGCGGTGTTGCCATCGGAAGGCTCGGGGCCGCCGATGGTGCTGTTCGTGATGGAGAGCGAACCGGCGTTAATGCTGGCGATCCCGCCGCCGTCCACGGTTGCGGTGTTCGAGGCGACGGTGGAGCCAGTGATGGACAAGGCGCCCTGGGAGCCGATAGATGCCAGCACCGGTGGTGCCCTGGTTGTAGGCGATCAGCGAGTCTGTGATCACAAAAGGAGTCGCAGCGCCACCGGTGAGCCAGAGACCTCCTCCTTGGTCTCCCTGGTTTCCATGGACGGTGGAGTCGGTAATCGTCACGGGGTTTGTGGCACGGATGCCGCCGCCGTGGTGGCCCGCGACATTGTCGTTGACCGAGGAGCCGTCCAGGATGGTGAGGGTACCGAGGCTTTCGATGCCGCCTCCCGTCTGAAGCGACTCATTGTCCCGGACATCCACATTCGAGAGCGTGAGGGCGCCGGCGCTGTAGATCGCGCCGCCGTCGTTGGCGCGGTTATTCGCGAGCGTGGAGTCGGCGAGTGTGACAGTCGCGCCCGCCAGGACCTGGATCGCGCCGCCGTCCCCGGTGCTGTCTCCATGGCGCACGTAGACGCCACTGACGACGACGGCGCCGCTGGAGATTGACATGACTCTCACGTCCGCCCCGGACTCCGCGACGGCGTTGGCCTGGATCACGGTGCCGGTCGCGAGGTCTTCGCCGGCTCCCTGGACGGTGAGGTCCTTGTCGATGAGCAGGTTGCCCTCGGTGTAGGTGCCGGCGGCGATCTCCACGGTGTCGCCGGACACGGCCTGGGTGAGCGCATGCGCGATGGTGGCGCAGGGCGCGGCCTGGTTCGTGCAGTCGTTGGCGCCGCCATCGTCGTTGCCGTCGGTGGCGACGTAGCGCGTGACGGGCGCCGCCGTCGCGGTTTGCGTCCACGCGAAGGTCGCGAGGGCCATCATGGCCACGAGGGCGACGAGCAGCCACGACGGGCGCGCGGTGGCGAGGCGTGGGTTGCGGTAGAGCGCCGGCATCCGCAGGACCTTTCGGGATCGCGCGCCTACCCCGCACACAGACGTATGCAGTGCTCGGCGCACGCCACATCCCGCAGGCGAGAAGCCACGCCGCGGGCAACTACAGGGACGGGTAGCAGGAGTCCTGGCGGGGTCGAGTGGCGGCCGACCGCGAATCCCCTGCGATAGCAGCGAGAATAAACGTGGTTCCCGTTTCGGGAACTACCGAGGGCCATGTAGAGTGATATAACGTTACGTATGCCGCCTATGCTCTGCGGCTCGATGGAGCACCGTTTGGCCTCGAATCCCGTGAAGATCCGCGCCGCTGGCTACGGCTCGCTTCTGCTCGATGATCGAAGCCGTACAGCGACGACTGGGGAGCCGTGGAGGATCTCGACTAGGAGGTCTCCGGCTGGGGATAGAGCATCATCTGCGTACAGCGGAAGAGCGCGATGACCTTCCCGGTCGCCTCGTGGCGGACCTCGGCGTCCCAGACCTGCGTCATGCGGCCGCCGTGCACCTTCCGCGCCTCCGCGACGATGGCGCCATCGCGCGCGGTGCCCAGGTAGTTGCACTTCACCTCGATGGTCGTGAAGCCGGATGCGCCGTCCGCGCGGAAGGCGAGCGCGCCGTACCCGCAGGCGGTGTCGGCGAGGGTGACGACAGTGGCGGCGTGGAGGTAGCCGTTGGGCGCGATGTGGTGCTGCTCGATCTCCAGCCGCGCGGTGATCGCGTCCTGCCGCACGTCCGTGATCTGCACGCCCATGTACCCGGGAAGGTGGCCCTCGCCGCCCGCGGTGAGGCGATCTGGCGACATGGGCTGGCCGTCTCGGGGATTGATCGGGTAGTCCACGGGGCGCCTCCCCCCCGAGGCCGGGGGTCGCATCGGGCGACGAGCACGGCGGGAGTGTAGCGGACGCGACGCGCCGGGCACGCGCCGTCGAGCATCGATGGTGACACGAAGAGGCCCGCCGGATGGCGGGCCTCTCCTCGTTGCGACTCGCGCGTTCGCTACTGCACGACCACCAGTGGCGTGCCCGCCGCGACTCCCGAGGGGTACCGCTCGCGGAACGCGGCGTTCACGAAGTCCGGGGCGCCTGCCACGTAGCCGCGGCCGGTGCCGTCCTCGTACACCCACACCGAGCCGCCATCGGCCAGCGCCTCATCGAGGAGCGCGTAGCCGCCGCCCTGCCAGATGGTCAGGGTGACGCCCGCTTCCGGCGCCGGGCTGAAGGTGCCCCGGCCGGGCTGGTGGATGACGGAGAAGATCGTGAAGTGGTCGACTTCCGCATCGATCGTGAACGAGCCGTCCTCGTTCTCCGTGACGGTGCCTGCCACTTCCACCCACTCCGAGCCGTTCCAGAAGACCAGCACCAGGTCGTCACCGCTCGCGTCATCGGGCACGGTGCCGGCCGGGACCGTGAACTGCAGTGCGATCGGCTCGTTGAAGCCGTCCTCGATGTCGTTGCCGTCCGCGTCGGTCGCTTCGATGACGAACGCGAGCGTCACGTCAGCGTTGGCGGGCGGCGGCGCCTGCTCCTTCAGTTCCTCCACGTTGGTGATCGCCGCAGCCGAGATGGTGGCTCCCTCCGGCAGGGCGTTCGCCGGTGCGACGACCCGCGCCGTGGCGCCATCCTCGGTCTCGGTGGCCACCTCGGCGGCCTCGTCCGAGGTCACGGACGTCTCCACCTCGTTGACCCGCGTGACGTCCGGCTCCTCCACGGGCTCGCCCTCGTCGCCGTCGTCGTCGTCGTCCGGATCGGTCGAGGTCGGTGGGGGCGGGAGGTCGACCGCCGGCGGGTTCACGGTGACGACCGCGTCCACGCTGCCGAGGTCCGTCCCGCCGCTGTCCCACGTCGCCGTGATCGTCGAGGTGCCCGACACCATGTCCTGGTACGTGAACGTGACGCTGTCGGCGCCGGCGGGCACCGTCACCGAGGCGCCGCTACCGAACGCCACATCCGTGGAGTTGGACGAGAGCGTGAACGTGGTGGCAGTCGCCACCTCGCTCGGGTTCCCGTGCGCGTCCACGACGGTGAGGGTGAAGGGGCTGCTCACGGAGCCCTGCTCGATGCCGCCCGGGCCGGTCAGCCTCAGGCCGGCCGGCGGGCCAGCCTGGTACGTGACCGCAGCCGTCCCGAGCGTGACACCGCCCGAGGTGGCCGTGTACGTCACGGTCTTCGCCTCGGTGCTGGTCACCGTGAAGGTGGCGACACCGCTCGCGTCCGTGGTCGCGTCCACCGGTGCGGCGCCGCCCGACAGGGTCACGGTGGCGCCCTCGATGGCCACGTCCGCCTGGTCATGCACGGTGACGGTCACCGTCGCCGTGTCCACACCGTCGGCGGTGGCGCCGCCTCCGTCGTCGGCCGTGATCGAGGAGTTCGCGGCGGTGGCCACGGGCTCCGTGAAGTTCACCGTCACCGTCTGCGTGAGGCGCACCCCGGCGTTCCAAGCCTCCACCTCGATGGAGCATGGGCCCGCCTGATCGGCCGTCACACTCAGGACCACCTGGCCGAGCGCGTCCGAAGTCCCTTCGCTATCGCCACCCGTCGTCCCGCCGCAGCCGATCAGCAGTCCGGCATCCTCGCCGGCCACGGGGTTTCCACCTCGGTCACGGAAGGTGACGGTGATGGTGGCCTCGGTGACAAGGTTGGCCGGGACGCTGGTCGGGCTAACGGTCACGGTGGACGTGTCGGCATCCGCCGGGCCGACCTGGATGGTCGCACCGGCGACGCCGCTGGCGATGTCCATCACCGCCGAGTCCGCCTGCACGGTCTCGATCGTGAACGTGCCGGTCGCCCCGGGCGCGTCCGGGTTGCGGACGCCCGTGAGCACGAGCGTCACCGCCGTCGAGGCGTCCACGAGGTTGCCGGTGGCCTGGTCAGTCGTGACCGTGACGACCTGGCCTGCGTGCGCGGCGCTCGCCGTGCCATTCAGGCCGGTGCTGCTCTCAACACCGACGCCCGAGACATCGAAGCCGGCCGGGAACGTCACGCGGACCGAGCCGCCCGCGGGCAGGCCGTTGGTGGTCGTGAACGTGACCGTCACGTCGCCCTCGCTGCCGGCGTCCGTCGTGTCGAGCGCCACGCCCGTCGAGGTCAATGCACCACCGGCGAGCGTGAACGCCTCGCTGTCGCGGGTGAGCACGATGTCCGCGCCGTCCGTCCAGGTGAACGTCAGCACGTACTCGCCCGCGCCGTCCGCGAGTGCGAGCGCATCGAACGTCGCTACTCCGGCCGCGAGCGTCTCGGAGGCGCCGGTGATCGAGGCGCCCTCGGGCCCGGTGGTGATCGCGACGGGGACCGGGTTCGCCGGTGCGCCGGTCGCCGTGTTGCCGTAGGCGTCCGTCACGCGGGCGACGGGCTGCTGGTCGATCACGCCGAGCACGTCACCGTCCGGCTGCGTGTCCAGCACGAGGGCCGCGGGAGCGCCGTGGGCCACGGTGAACGTGGGGCTCGCGAACGGAGTGTCCGCGCCGCGGAGCACCGAGATAGTGTGCGTCCCCGCGAGGGTGAACGCCACCTGCACGTCCGCCACGCCTCCCTCGAAGGCGAGCGGGGTGTCCATGCCGGCGTCGTCCGCGTGGGAGCCGTCGGCTGTGCTCTGCAGCGTCACCTCTGGTGCGCCGTCAGCCCCCGGTGCCCGAGGGCCAGACGTGACGTCGTTGTTGTTGACGTCCACGCCGGTGACGCGGAGCGCGAACGGGGTCCCGGCCTGCACGGCAGGAGCCTCATCGGCGAAGTCGGTCCAGGTGCCCTCGTCGTCCCACTCGAAGCGCCAGGTGTCGATGTCGCCCGGGTGCACGGTGGGCTCGAGGTTCGCCGGTAGCGTCACCGTGCCGCTGCCGGTCGTCTGCTCCGCGCCGATGATGCCGATGCTCGGCGTACCGGCGGTCGTGAGGGTCACCGAGACCGTGGCGCTGCCCTCGACGAACGAGACGTTCGCGGTGAGATCCGTGCCGTCCCAGGTGCTGGCGCCCATCACGTCGGCGCCGCTGATCACGGGCACGCCTCCGCCGGCAGCGTCCGTGAGCCCGGTGAGGGTGACGAGGTACTGGCCGTCGTAGCCGGTGGCCGTGCCGCCGTCACCGTCGAGGGCGTTCAGGGTGATCGAGTGCGGCTCGTCGGCGATCCAGTCCCCGGTGTCGGTGACCTCGAAGGTCGCGGCGGGGCTGGCCTGGAGCGTGCCTGTGCCCGAGCCGTCCTGGTAGGGCTCGAAGTCCGTCGAGATGGCGGTCACCTCGACCTCGTACTCGCCGCCAGTGCTGGGGAAGTCGACGCCAGTGAGCGTGAGCGTCAGCGTCCCAGCCTCGATCGGGGCCGTCAGTGCGACGGTGAACACGCCCTCTCCAAAAACGGGCGGTCCGCCCGGCGTCCACGGTGGGCTCGATATCACACCGTCGACGTTGAGCGTCAGGAACAGGAGCGAGTCCACCGAGGCCAGGAACCCGGGCGGCGCGTCCACCACGATGACCGCCCCGGCCGGCAACGCGACCGTCTCCCACGTCAACTCGACGTCAGCGTCGATTGCGCCGGCCCAGGACGGATCGAACTCCACGAGCCCATCGATCTCCGGAACGACGATGTCGAACTGCGTGCTGCGCGCGGCGGCCGCGTCACCGATCGTGATGCCGAGGTCCGTCGAGAAGGCGACGAGGCGGAACGTGCCCTCCTGAGCCTGCCCACCCACCCTGGGCAAGGAGAGGCCGGACGCCGTGGCGGAGCCGTTGCTGACGGCGTTGTCGGTGACCTCGCCGACGGCGACCCAGTCGCCATCGACGAACGCTTCGAAGTCGACCTCGATGTCCGCGTCCGGGCTGGCCGTGCCGGTGAGGTGGTTACCGCCGGCATCGAGGATGTCCACCTGGAAGGTCGCGTCGGCGAGCGTGCCCGGGGAGTACGTGCCCGACGGGCCGGTCGAGAAGACCAGCGATGCCGGAGCGCCGGGGACGATGTCGAACGTGCCGGTCTGGCCGGTCACGTCAGCGGTGTCGTGCGTGAAGACGATGCGGTAGCCGGTGTCCGCCGCGTCGACGGCGAGGTCGTCGAACACGGCCTGGCCGGCCGTCACCGCGACCGTCGAGGTGCTTCCATCGCTGAACGCGCCTGCGCCGTCGCCGGTCAGGAGGGTGGCGATCACATCGGAGCCGCCCGTCGTCACCGGGTTGCCGAACTCGTCCAGGACGCTCACCGTCACGGACGGCAGCGTGGTGGCGGCCTCAAACTCACCGTCATCGAGACCGTCCGAGGCCACCCCGAACTGGTTGATCGGGCCGTGCGTCACGGAAGTCACCGCGAGGCCGGCGCCGCCCGTGGCCTGCGAGGAGACGGCGGTCCCCTCCTGCGCCACGTGCAGCGTGGCCGTCGTGTCGCTCGCGTTCACGGCGGTGAGGTCCACCGGCGCGACGCCCTGGTCGAAGGTCACCTCGATGCCGGTGGTGAACGCTGACTCGCTCTCGTCCACCAAGGGCGTGCTGCTGTCAGGCGACGCGCCGAGCGTGGTGTCGGCGGCGTCACCGGAGAAGATCAGCGTCTGCGCCCCGTCGAACGAGGTGGCCACGTCGCCATCCTCGCTGTAGGCGGTGATGGTGAGGGTGGCCGCCGTACCGGCGGTCATCGTGCCGTCCCAGCCGCCCGGCCCCTCGATCACGAGGTACGACGCTGGCCCGGCCGCGACCGTACCGGAGAGGGTGCCGGACTCCATGTGCCGGCCACCATCGTCCGCAGTGGTGACGTCGAACACGACATCGCCCTTCGCGCCGAGGTCGGCCGCGGAGGACAGCGTCACCTCCACGAGGCCAGGCGGGAGTGCAGTGGCAAGGTTGAGCCGGAGGAGCGCGCCACCGCCCGTGTTGAAGGAGTTGACGTACACGGTGACGCCGTCGGACGTCACGCTGGGCGTGGCGATCGATGGGTTCATTGTGATGCTGCCGGGGAACGCGACCTCGACGGAGCCGCCCGCCGGCACATTCATCGACGTGGTGAACGCGAACGTGATGTCCACGTTATCGGTGTGCGCCGTATCCGGCGTGATCGTGGCGGTGAGCGCACCACCGAGGGGGTCCCTGGCGATCTCGACCTCGACCTCGTTGTCGAAGTCGGGACTGATGCTCAGGTCGTCGCTGAGCGCGACGATGAAGTAGGTGTCCTCGTTGTTGCCGAAGTCGAGGCCCGTTAGGGTCGCCCGGCCACTCACAAGCGCGGCCGAAACATTGGTCGCTTCGTTCCCGACGTCCTCGACAGTGACATTCGCCGCCTCGTGGTCAGTGACGTGGTTGCCGAAGGCGTCTCGCAGTTCAACCTCGATGCCCACGTTGACGAACTCACTGGGCGTGTAGGACTCCTCGAAGTCGGTGAGGATGACCAACTGCGCCGGCTCGCCGGCTACGACCTGGAACGCCTCGGTCGCGACCGAGGGTGTGCCGGGGGCGGAGTCCGCGGAGAAGCGGAGGTTGTAGTTGTCATGGACGCGGTTCACCGCGAGGGCGTCGGAGAAGGTCGCGACGCCGCCGAGCGACCAGACAGTGACCTCCGCGGCTGACGTGTCGCCGGGCAGGACCAGCGCCGCGTCGCCGGGGCCGTCCCCGTTGACCTCGAGGACTGCCGTGATCTCGTAGTCGTTCTGCGTCACGGGGTTGCCGTAGAGGTCGACGATGTGGACGTCGATGTCTGGCAGCGCTTTACCGACGCCGAACGACATGAGCGGCGTCTGATCCTGGATGCCATCGCCGTTCGGGTAGGTCAGGGACAGCGAGGCGGGATCGCCGGCCTGGACCTCGAACTGTCCGGTCGTGATCGGGTCATAGTCGTCGCCGTCGAAGCGGAGCGAGTAGGAACCGACCAGGTCCACGGCGAGGGCGTCGAAGGTCGCCACTCCGGCGGTCGGGGCGATGGTGAGCGTCGCCGGATCGTCCGTGCCGGGCTGGACCAGGACGCCCGTCTCGTCGCTGTTGGGCACCAGTTCCACCACGATCGCGTCGGGCTCGTCAGTGGCCTGGTTGCCGTACTGGTCCAGGTACCCAACACGGATCGAGGTCAGCGCCTCGCCAGCCTGGAACTCGTCGGCGTTGCCCAGCGGCACCTCGGGTTGCTCGAAGTCCACGAAGGTGAGCGCGTCGGCGGTGCCAGGCAGCACCGTCAGCGGCGCCGACTCGCCCTCGATCTCCGTCGCGTCCACACCCGGCTCGGGGTCGTCGTCCCACAAGACAGACACGGACACCGTGGCTGAGCCCGAGTCGCCCGTGTTGTACAGGATGATGCCTGCGGTGACGAACGCGTCACCGTTGGTGAAGTTGACGATGGGGTCCGGGTCCTGAACCTCCGGGAAGGACTCAGTGTCCGGAGACTCGTTCGCGTTCTCCAGGGACACATCCAGCGTCAACTCGTGATCGAAGTCCGAGAGCAGGTTCCCGAACTCGTCCACCACGCCCACCGTCAGATCGAACGGGACGCCGGCCGTCACCGTCCCCGACGAGGGGGTCACCTCGAGGTGGTGCGGCGCGCCGGCGACGACCTCGAACGTCGAGGACTCGACGATGTTGGAGCCACCGGCGAGGGTGGCGCCGTTCGCGGTGGCGCGGATCCGGTAGTTGGGTGCGGCCTTCTCGAGCCCCACGATGCCGGAGAAGTCCGCGAAGCCATTCACCGTGGGCGCAGAGGTGGTACCAACCAGCGGGCTGGGGCCAGTGACCCCCAGCGCGATCGTCCGCGGATCACCGGTGACCAGGTTGCCCCACTCGTCCTCGATGCGGACGCCGTCCAGCAGCGTCATCCCCGCCTCGACCTCCTCGTCGAGCCCGACGAACTCGAGGTGGTGCGCCGCGGCTGGCGCGACGTTTACCGTGAGGTCGCCGCTGCCGCCGGCGCCTTCCGAGGTGATGCCGGGGTGGTCCTCGATGGCCGTGACGGACAGCGTCTGCCCGTCGGCGGCGAGGAAGGACATGAAGTTGATCGCTTCGGACTCGCCGTTTTCGAACTCCACGGCGATGGTGGCCGTGCCACCGGCGAAGGCCACGGGGTCCGCGTTGTCCGTGTCGACTGTGGCCGGGTCACCATCCGGACCGGCGTCGAGGCCCGCGAAGGTGACGTCGTACGTCCCGTTGACGCCGGCCGGGTTGCCGTTCGCATCCACGATCGTCAGCACCACGGCCGCGGCGGGGCCGAAGCCCTCCTGCCCCGCCATGAGGTCGAGGTCCTCGACCTCCTCGTCGTGGACCTCGACGGTCACGCCGGAGGGCGCCTCGCTAACCACGGCTCGGACGGTACCGAGCGTGGTGAGATAGCAACCCAGGCCGTCGACTTCGACCTTGTGGCAACTCTCCACCGTGAAGTCGTACTCACCGACGGCGGGCGCGAGAGCGATGTTGAAGATCTCGATGGTGACGGGTGTCTCGGCAGGGATGTCGCCGCCGGAAAAGATCGTGACGGACGAGCTGTCATGGGTGTTGGAGGGCCCCGCCCCGTTCAGGTGGACGGCGGTGACCCCGTTGAAACTCACGCCGGACGGGGCGGTGATGACGATCGTGTCGTCGGTCTGGATGCCTTCGCCGAACTCCAGCGCGAGCGTCAGGTCCACGCCCGCCGCACCCGCGAGTGCCGGGTCGTAGGCAGCGATGCCCCACACCTCGCCGATGAGGATCTCGAAGGAGTCGGAGAACGCCTCCAGCAGGCCCTCGTCATGCGTCATGAAGGCATTGAGCCGGTACGGACCGGGATCCCTCAGGCCGGGAAGGTTCGCGACCTCGTCGAGCGTAAAGGTCGCGGCTCCGGTCGCCGTGTCCACGCTGGGCTGGGGGACGAACATCGGGAAGGCGGACCAGACGCCACCGTCCTCCTGCTCTACCTCGAAGGACACCTGCTGGCCGTCCAGCACGCCACCGCCGATGGCGTTGCCGTACACGTCCTGGACTTCGAGGGTGAACGTCTCCGTTGCCAGGTCGAGCGGCTCGTACTCCTCCTCGACCGGGTCGGGCGCGACGAACGCGAGGGCGGCCGGGGTGGGGTTCGGGAGCAGCGTGAACGCCGCCGATGTCGACTCGGTGGGCTGGCCCTCGTTGGCGGTGATGGTCGCGGCGTCGGCCCGCGCCACCGTGAGCGTCAGGCTGTGGTCGGCGAGCACGCCGGCGGTGAACGCCGCCGTCGTACCGAGGCCCGCCTCGTCGGCGTGGCCCTGCGTCGCGTTGCTGCTGAGGGCGACCGTGCCCTCGAAGGTGTTGTCGCCCCAGGTCACGTCGTTGCCGGCCGCGTCCTGCGCGGTGATGTCGACGTCGAACGGCTGGCCCGCGGTGGGGTTGGCCCCGGGGAGGGCGAAAGCGAACGAAGCCACCTCGGCGGGCTGCACGGTAAAGGCGGGAGAGTCGACTGTGACCGCCGGCGAATCGTCGGCGTCCGCGACCGTGAGGACGTACGTGCCGTCCGCGGCGCCCTGCGGCGTGACCAGGTGATCGTCGAGCGAGCCATCGAACGGCACCGCCGCCTGAAGCGTTCCGCCCGCCTCGGAAATCGCGAGGTCGCCGCCGGTCGCGCCGGGGTTGCCGTAGGCGTCATAGCCGGTGACATCGATCGAGAACGGTTCACCGGAGGTGTGGGTAGCGCCGCCGAGCGACGATCCGTCGCCTGCGGTCACCTCGAGCGAGGCGAGTTCGCCGGGGACGATGGTGATCGGGGCGCTGTCCCCGCCGTCGCCGGTGGTCTCGCGACCCGGAGTGGTGGCGACCACCGTGACCGTCACGTTGCCAGAATCAGCCACGTCGTACAGGTAGTAGCCGGCAATGGTGGTGCCCACGCCGGACGTGAAACCGACGGCGGGTGATCCCGGGATGGTGGGGCTGCCCGATCCGTTGGGTGCATCGCCCGGCCCCCCGTTGTAGGTAACATCAAGCGACGTCGCCATGAGCGGCTTCGTGACCAGGTCACCCTGGTAGTTGAGTGCCCGGATCGTGAGGGCGAACGGCGTGCCCGCGACCACGGGCTCTCCGCCGTTGACGATCACCTCGAACGAGGCGGGGGCCGTTGGATCGACGATGGCGAGGGGAATGTCGGCCTGGCCTTCATCGCCGTTGAAGGTGCCGAAGACGACATCGAGCTCCCCTGCGCGTACCTCGAACGTGAAGTCGCCCATCGCGGCCATCGCGGGCAGGGACACGTTGCCGGTGAATGTCAGCCGGTTCGTCTCGCCAGCCGTGGCCGTGTACGGGTTGAGGTCCAATGTGACCGTGCGCGTCTCCACGCTGACATCGCTGATGTTTACCGGCTCGAGCGCTCCCGGCGCTCCACGTTCGAACGTCACGATCGGGGTGCCATCGAGGAAGTTGGGGGGGAAGGTCACCTGGATCGCGTTGGTGAACAGGTCGCTTCCGGTCGTGCCACGCTGGAACTCCAGGACGAACGGCGCGTCCGCCGTCGCCTCTTGCCCCGTCTCACCCTGGAAGCCCCCATCGATGGTGAACGTGATCGACGACCCCACGTCGGCCGCGAACACCGACTGCGCGAGGAAGACGGCAGCCATCAGAACTCCGGCGAGGGTCGCGAGGACCTGCCAGGGGCGGACCCGGCCGAAGGTGGGGAGCGCGATAGGGGGCATGCGGTAGCGCCTCTCGTCAAGCCGTGACGAGGCGCGTGATCCACGCGAGGGCGGCACAAAGCCGCCATGACAATGGAATCAGTTGCCGACCCGCCACACGAAACAGAAACCACCAAAAAAAGCGGAGGCAACTGTCGCGACAACAAGTCTCCTGCCCTCAGCGACAGGAGCCGGACTATATGTAGCGTGGCACTCGACCGAGGGTCAACCCTGACGAGATGCGCTTCCGGTCATTTCTCACGAGTTCGAAAGAACCGCGACAGAAGGACTTCCGTGATGCAACACGAATCAGGGCCTCTACGTACACGTCGCCCGTGATCAATCCGGCGCGAAGCGCCTTCCGGATACTGAACGAATCCGGAGGAACGAATGCCGCTGAACGAGGCACTACCTGATCAGGCCAGACGAGACGCCCTGCTCAAACTCCTCCTGCGTGTAGCCCAGGAGGTCGCGGTAGACGTACTCGTTGTGCTCGCCAAGCGTGGGCGCGTGCCCTCGGATGCGAGCGCCGTCGCCGTTCACTCGGAAGACCACGCCGGGCACGGGGGCGGAGCCGGTGATCGGCCGCTTCACGACCTTGAAGAACCCGCGCTCGGCCAGGTGGTCGTCGAAGAGCAGGCGGTGCGCCGGCTGCACCGGGTACGCGGCGATGCCGCGCGCCTGGCACGCCTCCGTCACCTGCCACGGCGACCGCCCCTGCGTCCACGCCTCGACGACCTCATCGATGGCCGCGCGCGCCTCGAGGCGTTCCGCGACGCTGGGGTACGCGGCGACCTCGACGCCGTCGGCACGCAGGACCTCTCGGAAGGCGGCCCACTGCTCCTCCGTGCGCACGGCGATGGCGACCCAGGTGTCCGTCCCCAGGCACCGGTAGAACCCGTGGGGGTGCATCTCGTCGCTCTTGTCGACTGACCGCGTGACCGCCTCCCCCAGGGAGGCCTTCATCACGGCGGTGGGGATCATCGAGATCAGGCCCTCGACCTGGGAGAGTTCCAGGGTGGCGCCCTCGCCGGTGAGGTCACGGTGCCGCAGGGCGGACAGGATGGCGAGGACGGCGTACATGCCGCCGATGGGGTCGCCGTAGAAGATGCCGATCCGCGTGTGCGGATCCTCCGGCGCGCCGGTCAGCGACGCGATGCCGGAGGCGTGCAGCAGGTGGTCGCCGAACGAACGGTAGGACGCCTCCGGCCCGGTCGAGCCGTAGCCTGACATGGAGATGGTGATGGCTCGCGGGTTCCGCTCGCGCATCTGCTCCACGGTGATCCCCAGGTTCGGCAGCACGTCCGGGGCGAAGTTCTCGATCACGATGTCGCAACGCTCGACGAGGCTGAAGACGACCTCGGCAGCCCCGGGGTGCTTCAGGTTCAGGGCGAAGGAGCGCTTGCCTCGGTTGGTCGTCGCAAACCAGCCGCAGCGCTCGATGTCGCGCACGTCGTCCGCGAAGGAGCCGGAGACCCGCAGGATCTCCGGGCGATCGGCGGACTCCACCTTCAGGACGTCCGCGCCCAGGTCACGCAGCATCATGCCGGCATAGGGGCCGGCCCACGAGTGGCCGAAGTCCAGGACTCGGAGGCCCTCCAGCGGTCCGCTCATCGCTCCCCCTCCTCGTCCGCCTCGCGGCGCGGCGGCAGGTCGTGGCGGCCCACCACTGGCACGGTCGGCACGGTGGCCTGCTGGTCGCCCATGACGACGCGATCCCAGAAGCCACGCACCTGCAGGTGCTCCCACTCCAGCAGGTCCATGGGCGTCCTGGGGATAGCGGTCGGCGTACGGCGCCGCTGGCCCTCGGCCACCACGAACTCGCGAGGGTGTTCCACGGACCACGCGGTGATGAGGGCGGCGAGCATGTCCGCGTTCTGCTGCAGGCCTTCCGGGGTCTTCGTCCACGGCTCGTCGCGCATGGCCTCCTGGCCGATCAGCTCCAGCAGTCCCATGACGTGGTACGGGCGGACGTACCAGTCGCCGTCTGCTGCCGGGAGCAGCACGCCGATGCGCTGGCGGGACTCCGGCCGGCCATGGACCAGCGAGGACCACACGTACGGCGGCAGGTGCTGGTGGAGCATCGCCGCCATCACCTCGTGCATGGAGACGTCCGCCAGCACGCCGTTGTCGCCCTCCAGCGCTCCGAGTACGGCCGCGGTGGCTGCGGCAATCCCGGCCAGCAACTCGGGCTGGCGCTGCGGCGCGTGTCGAGGGCGCTCGTCGTCCAGCGAGCCGTCCGAGCCGTCCTTGCGCGTCACATAGGCCAGGCCGCCGGCGGCCCAGAGGGTGATGTCCTCCATGACGTAGTCGGCGCTGGGGCCGGTGAGTCCAAACGGCGTGACCAGGACGAACGTCTTGCCCGCCGGGACGTCCGTCTCCGACGTGGGCAGGCCCAGCGAGGCGATGCGCGCCCGAGTTCCGTCCACCACCACGACGTCCGACGCCGCGACCAGGTCGGCGAGTCGCGCATCCCTCGGCGCCACGGTCTTGCCGCGGTCGAAGTAGGCGACCTCGTACGCGTCGAGCCGGCGCTCCCCTTCTTCGAACAGGGTCACGTCCGCGCCCTGGCCCGCGAGGATCAGCCCCGCATAGGCGCCCGCGAGGCCGCTCGAGACCTCCAGCACGCGCAGGCCGGCCGCGCCCTGGATGGCGACGCCGTCGCTCGAGTCGGAACTCGCGGTGGAAGGAGATTCAGCCATGGACTTGCTCCCTCGCCGTCGCGGGTCGAACTCTGAGTGAGCGAACGCTCGTCTATGTAGGCTCGCCGTCACTGCGTGTCAAGGACGGTCCGGC
>CAYTRA010000002.1:13694-16083 GCA_964439675.1 uncultured Dehalococcoidaceae bacterium | reverse complement strand
CGCGAGGTGCGAGCGCTCGCTCACAGGGCTAGACTCGGGCCGGCCTCGAAGCCTCGCGCGCGCAGCAACAGCGCCCCTCGACGAAGGAGCACCATGGTCGACCTCTCGCCACCCAGCGACACGTTCTTCGGCAAGCCATTCATCGACATCGACGAGTGGCGCGAGGAACCGCAGCGACACCGTTATGTCCACGGCGGCTTCGAGGACACAGACACCCGCTTCTCCTTTTACTTCCCGCCCGCCGAGGACTACGGCGACCGCTTCATCCACCTCCTGGGTGGCGGCGGCGGCGGCACGGAGCACAGCGCTCGAGTGCCCTCGGGAACCTGGGGCGCCATCGACATGGCGTTTGCGTTCGGGGCGTACCTGGTGGAGAGCAACCAGGGGCACACGGGTAACCTGCGGGGCCTGAAGGGCGACCGCACGGTCCTGCTCTACCGGGCCAACCGAGAGGTGGCGCTCTTCGCCAGGTGCGTGGCGGAGGAGATGTACGGCGCCGAGCCGGCGCACGGTTACCTGTACGGCGGCAGCGGCGGCGGCATGCGCACCATCCAGGGCCTGGAGAACACGTCCGGCCTGTACGACGGCGGCGTCGCCTACATGATCATCCCGCCGCACTACACGGCTGTGGAGTCGATCCGCCTGAACGCCGCGCGCCTGCTGCGCCACAAGGTCGCCTCGATCGTGGACGCGTCCGACCCCGGCGGCAGCGGCAATCCCTTCGAGGGCCTGGACTCGCGAGAGCGCGAGGCGCTGGCGGCGTACTACCGCGCCGGGTGGCCTCGGCGAGGCGGCGAACTGATGATGGACGCGCCCGTGCCGGACGTGCCGGCCATCCACGGCGCAGACCGCTCCTTCGTCGACGACTTCTGGTCCGTCCCCGGCTACCTGGGCGCGGACGGCTACCTGGACGGCGACCTCATCGAGGAGACCGTGCGCGTGAAGCGTCTCGTGATGCCCTCGGAGGTCGGGGGGCGGTCAGAGGCGGCGCGCTCGCACCCGGCGACGGACGAGTACCCGGTGGGCCTCGTCCTCGAAGGTGGCATCGCCGACCGCATGGTGATGTACGAACGCCTGACCTTCACCTCCGGCGCGGCCGAGGGACGCCGCCTGTACGCACAGGGCGTGGTGGACGACATCGTCCTCTGCCCCGGCGTGAACCCGCTGGAGGGCGTGCAGCCGGGCGACGAAGTGGCCGTCGACAACCGCCTGCTGCTCGCGACGTGCTACCTGCACCGCTACTCCTCTGACCCTCGCGAGTTCCTCTACCCGGACGACCAGAGCATCGATGGCGTCCCGGTGTACCCGCAGCGTCCGCACCTCCCCAGCCCCGCGTACCTCTCGGAACGGCCGACGGGACGCTTCGCGGGCAAGTTGCTGCTCATCCAGCACGAGATGGACACGCTCGCGCCGGCCTCGGCGGCGGTCTTCTACCACCAGCAGGTGGAGGCCACGATGGGCGACGCGGTGGATGACCGCTTCCGGATCTGGTGGGTGGAGAATGCCCAGCACTTCCCCGGCAGCGCGGTGCGCAAGATGACGCCCGCCGGCACCACGCGCTTCGTCGAACTGATGGGGCAGGTGGAGCAGGGCCTCGCGCACCTCATCGAGTGGGTCGAGGGCGGCACGCCGCCGCCGAGCAGCACGCGCTACCGCTGGACGCGCGACTCGCGCCTGGAGTTGCCGGGCGCCGCCGGCGAACGGGCCGGCATCCAGCCGGTCGTGCACGCGCGGGCGAACGGACGCATCCGCGCGGACGTGGCAGCCGGCGAGCCGGTGCGCCTGGAGGTGACGGCCGAAGCCCCCGCCGGCGCCGGCACCATCGTCGCTGCCGAGTGGGACCTGGATGGATCCGGCACGTTCGCCCGTGCCCTCGAAGGTGTCGACGGCAGCAGCACGGTCCTCCGCGCGACGTTCGAGCACGCCTTCGATGCGCCGGGCACCTACTTCCCGACGGTGCGCGTGCACACGCATCGGAGTGGTCGTCCGGGAGCGCCCGTGACCGTCTCGAACCTCGGCCGTGTCCGTGTCGTTGTGTCGTAGCGGCTATCGCTGCGGAGAATCGCGCAAGTTTCGCCTTGCGGTCGCGTGTAGATTCGTCAGACAGAGCGGCCCCTCAGGGCCGCCGCTAGCGGAAAGGTCCGGTGTTGAACGTGCTGCGTGCGGTCGCGATAGGAGTCGCGGCCATAGTCGGTCTGGCATTGACGCCCCCACCAGTCACTGCAGGCCCGGTTTCCAGCGTCACCGTTACGTCAACCGGATCATTCAGCGATGCCATCGTAGATGGGCCCGGAAGCAGGATCTTCTACTGTGGCGGCACCTCTTCGACATCTTGCGACGTGAACTACTACTTCTCGCCACCCGGGGCCGACGTCCAGCTCCGCTGGGG
>CAYTRA010000002.1:0-13594 GCA_964439675.1 uncultured Dehalococcoidaceae bacterium | reverse complement strand
TACGGCCAGTGCCCGTACCCCTCGGTGAGTCCGTGCTCGGACAAGGTGACGCTCACCGGGAGTAGCGGGCTCGTCTTCACGGCGGAGTACCAGAACACCGCGTACGAGTTGACTGTCCTCGGGTTCACCACGGACCCCGCCCTGCCGACCGAGATCGACTTCATCGGTCAGGAGACGGCCGTCACGCAGATCCAGTTGATGGCGAGCCTCAGCGAGCAGTCGCTGGTGGTCGCGGACGCCGGCCCCGACCAGACGGTGGACGACCGCACGACCGTCACGCTGGATGGCACCGGCAGCCAGGGCGAGGGCCTTACCTACTCCTGGACCCAGTTGAGCGGCCCGGCCGTCGCGCTCGTGGGAGCAGACACGGCGACGCCATCCTTCGAGGTGCCCGACCTCGACGAGGACGCCACGCTGGAGTTCCAACTGACCGTGACGGGGACGCCCTACACCACCAGTGACACCGTGACGGTGTTCGTGGTGGACGCGAACGTGCCGCCGGTGGCGGATGCCGGCCCGGATCAGACCGTGGAGCAGACCTCGCCGGGAGGGGCGACGGTCACCCTCGATGGCTCGGGCTCGACCGATGCTGACGAGGACGCCCTGACCTACACGTGGACGGGCTCCTTCGGCTCGGCCGAGGGCGTCTCGCCCTCGGTGGCGCTTGCCGCGGGGACGCACGAGATCACCCTCGAGGTGAGCGACGGCGAGGCCGTGGCGACCGACACGGTCACGGTGGTCGTCCAGGACACGATCGCGCCGACGATCTCGGCGCAGGTGACGCCGGACGCGAACGCCGCGGGCTGGCGGAACGGCGAGGTCACCGTCACCTTCACCTGCGAGGACGACGGTTCCGGGGTGGCGTCCTGCCCGGCGGCAGTCGTGCTGGGTGAGGGCGCCAGCCAGTCGGTCACGGGTACCGTGACGGACGAGGCGGGGAACGAGGCCTCGGTCACCGTCGACGACATCAACGTGGACCTGACGGCGCCGACCGTGACGTTCGCCGGGAACAACGGCGCCTACGGCGTGGACGAGGTCATCTCGATCACCTGTGAGGCGTCGGACGGCCTCAGCGGGGTGGCCTCGGACACGTGCGAGGACATGACGGTTGAGGCGTGGACGCTGGGGACCGGGACTCACACGCTGACCGCCGCGGCGACGGACCGCGCGGGGAACACCGGCTCCAGCACCGTGACGTTCACGGTAGGCGCGAGCGAGCAGGCCATCTGCGCGCTGGTGCAGGACTGGGTCTCCAACCCCGGCCAGCGAAACTCGTTGTGCATGCAGGTGGAGCGCAACGTTAAGGCGTTCATCAACCACGTGCGGGCGCAGGCCGACAAGCACCTGACCGTGGAGCAGGCTGAGACCCTGATCCGACTGGCCAACGACCTCTAGCCGACGGCAGAGGAAGCACTCAACCGGAGGCCCGGCCGAAGCATCGGCCGGGCCTCTGCGTTGCAGGGCACGCAGCAGCGCCGCCCGCACGTGTTGAACCGTGGCCGGAGTCGATCCGAATCAGGGCAACTCCAGGAACACGGTCGCCCTCGCTTGCCCCGGCCACCGATGATCAGAAGGGCACGCGACTACCGGGCTGCGACCGGAAGGGGACACGATGCGGGCGATCTGCCTGACCGAGGAGACGACCGAGGTGCTCTACGCGCTCGGCGCGGAGGATCTCATCGTGGGCGTCTCCGGGTTCACCGTCCGCCCTCCGGAGGCCCGCAAGACCAAGCCCACGGTGAGCACGTACCTCGACGCGAAGTTCGACGAGATCCTGGCCCTGGAGCCGGACGTGGTCTTCGCGTGGTCCGACCTCCAGGCGGACATCTCCGCGGAACTCATCCGGCGGGGCGTGGAGGTGGTCTGCTTCAACCACCGGTCGGTGGACGGGATCATCGACATGATCCGTCGGCTGGGCGGCTACCTGGGGCTGAGTGAGCGAGCCGAGGCGTACGCGGCGCAACTGGTCGAGCGCCTCGATGCTGCGCGGGAGCGAGGGGCGCGCCGGGCGGTCCGACCGAAGGTCTACTTCGAGATCTGGTACGACCCGCTGATCACCGCCAACCTCTGGGTGAGCGAGCTGGTCGAGATCTGTGGTGGGGACGACGTATTCGCGGAGCACCGCGCCTTCGCCGGGGCGAAGGACCGCATCCTGGCGGACCCCCTCGAGCCGGTGCGACGCGATCCGGACATCATGCTCGCGTCGTGGTGCGGGAGGATGTTCAAGCCCGACACCGTGCGCGTGCGCCCCGGCTGGGAGGCGTCCCGTCCGGTGTTGGACGACGAACTACACGAACTCCCGTCGGCGGTGATCCTGCAGCCGGGCCCCGCCGCCCTGACCGATGGCGTCGAGGCGCTCATGGACATCTTCGACCGGTGGGAGCAGCAGCGGCGCTGACGGTCCTCTCCTCCGGCTCCGCGCAAGTGGCGGCAGGGGAAGCGACGAAGATGAGAGCCCTCTCATCTGGCCTTCATCATTGACTCATTCGGCACGCCCATGCTGGAGGCATGGACGAACGATCTCGTGACCGTCTGCACGCGCTCGACGAGCCAGCGCTGCCGTTCCTCGACCTGATCGAGGGCGGCGCGGGGCTGTGGGAGGCACTCGCGGGAGCGGATGCCCCCGCCGACGTGCGCGCCGTGCAGACCCGCTGGCAGCCCGGGCGATCGCTCACGGTGCGCTACCAGGCCGTCGACCCCGAGAGCGGCCACGTGCTGGACGACTTCGTCGCCTACGCGGCATCGAGGCTGCCGGACGGCGTGACGGTGCTACGAGGGACGTCGGCCGAGGTCGCCGTGTGGCGGCTGACCGACGATCCCTGGCTGCCGGGGATGCGGGCGGCGCTCGATCCCGCGGCGGTGCGTGAGTTGCTCGTGCCGCTCGGGGTGCCTCGAGCGCCGGTCGCGCTGCACCTTCGCGCGTACCGGCCCGGCCGCCGCGCGGTGGTCGAGGTGCGCACGGGGGAGCACGGCTTCTTCCTGAAGGTCCTGCGGCCCTCGGCGATCGCGGCGTTGCAGCAGCGACACCGCGCCCTGGAGGGCGTCCTGCCGGTCCCGGCGAGCCACGGTTGGTCGGACGAACTCGGCCTCGTGGTGCTTGAGGCGCGCGGTGGCGTGTCGCTCCGCGAGGGGCTGGCGCGCGGCGAGGCCGTCCCGCCGGCGACCGACGTGCTGGCGCTCCTCGACCGCTTGCCACCGCCCGAGGACGAGCGACTGTCCGGCCTCGGCCCCGCTCGCTCGCAGGTGCAGGCGGGCATCGACCACCTGCCGATGGTGAGGCGGCTCGCGCCCGATGCCACCCGGGCCCTCGACGGGTACGACCTGGCCTCGCTGGTCGGCGAGCGGCGGACCGACCGCACCGTGCATGGTGACGTCCACGAGGCGCAACTGCTCGTGGAGGACGGACGCTTCTCCGCGCTGCTCGACGTAGACACTGCCGGTGCGGGTGATCCTCGCGACGACTGGGCGACGTTCCTCGGGCACCTCGCGGTGCAGGCCGCCGAGGCGACCGGCGAGGCCCGCGCGCGGTACCGCGCGTACGCACGCGAGGTGGCGGCCGTCCTCGACTCGCTCGGTGGCGAGCCGGCCGAGTCCGACGCGCGCGTTGCCGCCGTCATCCTCGGGCTCGCGACGGGCGGGTTCGCGGCAATGGCGCCGAACTGGGCGGACCTGGCGGATGGTCGGGTCGCCCTCGCGGCGTCGTGGCTCGGTGGCGGCGGGCGGGACGCCCTGCTGACAGATGAGAGCGAACTCATCCGTCTCTCACCTGCCCCTCATCCGCAGAGCCGAACCTGATCTCAAGGCGGTGGAGACGCCGCCCAGACCAAGAACAACCTTGCAGTGAAGGAGACTCACCATGGCCCTCAAGAACCAACCGAAGTGGATCGTCGCGACGGCGGCCGCCATCGCTGCAACCGGTATCGGCGGGGTCGCCCTCGCGAACTCGGGCGGCTCAGATGCGCCCCTGCCGGGCTCGCTGCGGCTGAACGACCCTGTCCCGGTTGCCACCCAGACCATCGAGGCGAACACGGCCGACGCGCTCTACGAGGTGCGTAACGCCCCCGTGGTCCGCGCGGACGATGGCGCGTTCACCCTCGCGACTGCGTCCGTGGACACGGCGCACACGGTCGACGGCGTCGAGCAGGCCAACGATGCCGACAGCGTGAACACGGCGAACACCCTCGACTCCGTTGACTCGGCGCCCGCTCCGGCTCCGGCTGCGCCCGCGGAGGCGGCGCCGTCCGGGTTCGCGGACGTGGACAGCGTGAACAGCCTGGACACGGTGGCGAGCATCGACAACGCGACGGTGGACACCGTCCACTCGATCGACAACGTGAAGACCGTCGACAGCGTGAACACGACCGATTCGGTGACGACCGCCGACAGCGTGGCCAGCGCCGACACAATCGACACTTCCAACACGTTGGACACGGCTGACTCGTTCTAACGTCGGACCATCGTCCGCACCTACCGCAGGGCAGGGCCGTGACGGCCCTGCCTTCGGCGTCCAGGAGTCGCCGTGTCACGGGCCGAGACCATCGAGGCGCACCTGGGCGAGGCGCGGCCGGGCCGGTTGGCCCGGCTGCGTCGTGGCGCGACCACGCGCGTGCGCATCCTCGGACTGTTCGTGGCGATCATGGCTGTCGCGCTCGTCCTCGGTCTCCTGGCGCAGCGGGCGCTGCTGCTGCGCGTGATCAACGAGAACGTGGATGCGGAGTTGCGGCAGGAGGTCGAGGAACTCGAGGTGCTCTCGACGGGCAGTGACCCGGAGACGGGCGAGCCGTTCGGCAGTGACGTGCGCGCCATCTTCGACACGTTCCTTCGCCGCAACGTCCCCTCCCAGGCCGAGGGTGTGTACACCCTCGTCGATGGCGAGCCCTACGCCTCCAGCCCCGCGCCCCTGCAACTCCTGGCCGACGAGGAGCTCGTGTCCCGCTGGGCGTCGGTCACCTCACCGCAGGAGGCCGAGGCGGACACCGAGGCCGGCCTCGTCCGGTACCTGGCGGTGCCGGTCGAAGTCGAGGGCGAGGTCCTGGGCACGTTCGTCGCCGCGGTCTTCCTCGACGAGCGGCAGAGCGTCGTCGGCGACGTGATCGGGACGGGCGCGCTGACGTACGGCACGGCGTTCGTGGTCGCGGCGGCGGTGACGTGGTTCGCGGCGGGACGCGTCCTGCAGCCGCTGAACGACCTCACCGAGGCGGCACGGGCCATCAGCGACTCGAACTGGCGGGAGCGCCTCCAGGTGGAGGGCGACGACCAGATCGCGGTGCTCGCGCGGACGTTCAACCAGATGCTCGACCGCCTCGAGGCAGCGTTCTCAGCGCAGCGACGGCTCATCGACGACGCGGGACACGAGCTGCGCACGCCGATCACGGTCATCCGAGGGCACGTGGAACTCATGTCGGACGACCCGGAGGAGCGCGCGGAGACGCGGCGCCTGGTCATGGACGAACTCGACCGGATGAGCCGGATGGTGGAGGACTTGCTGTTGCTGGCCCGCGCTGAGCAGCCGGACTTCCTGCACCTTCACCCCGTCGATGTCGACGACCTCCTCGATGACATCGTGGCGAAGGCGGAGATGCTTGATGGCGACACGTCGGTCGGCCGCGAGTGGTCCGTGGTGGAGCGCCCGCACGCCGTCGTGATCGCGGACGAGCAGCGGCTCACGCAGGCGATGATGAACCTCTGCCGCAACGCGGCGGAGCACACCCCGCCGGGCACCAGGGTCACGCTGGGCGGCGCCATGTCTCGAGACGCGGTGCTGCTGTGGGTGGAGGACGACGGGCCGGGCATCCCGCTGGAGGAACAGGACCGCATCTTCGAGCGCTTCCGCCGCGGCGGCGGGGGCCAGCGTCGAAGTGAGGGGGCGGGCCTCGGACTTGCGATCACGCGCGTGATCGCGGAGGCGCACGGCGGGACGCTCTCGCTGTGCTCGGCGCCGGGCGAGGGCGCGCGTTTTACGCTGAGTATTCCGACGGACGCTGCCGACGATGACGCGTTCGACCGTACCGGCATGGACGATGGTGGATGGGACGGGGGCAGCGGGGCAGAAGAGGTGTAGCCGATGGCGAGGATCCTCATTGCCGAAGACGAGTCGCGGATCGCCTCGTTCGTCATGAAGGGTTTGAGCGCCGCCGGGTTCACGGTGACGGTCGTCGAGGACGGCGAGCATGCGGCCGCCATGGCCCGCGACGACGACTTCGACCTGCTGATCCTCGACCTGGGCCTTCCCAGGCTCGACGGGCACGAGGTGCTCCGCGAGGTGCGAGGCCGCGGCGAGCGCCTGCCCGTCATCATCCTGACGGCCCGGCACGACGTGACGGACAAGGTTGGCGGGTTCGAGGGCGGCGCCGACGACTACGTCACGAAGCCCTTCGAGTTCGAGGAACTCCTCGCGAGGGTGCGCGCCCGCCTCCGCGCCCCCGGCCAGCAGGAGGACGAGGAGATCCGCGCCGGCGAGGTGGAGTTGAACCTGCGGACGCGGGTCGCCGCGGTGGGCGGGAGGCGCGTGGAGTTGTCGTCGCGAGAGTTCGCGCTCGCGGAGGCGTTCCTGCGCCACCCGGGACAGGTGCTCTCTCGCGAGCAACTGCTGTCACGCGTCTGGGGCTACGACTACGACCCCGGCTCGAACATCGTCGAGGTCTATGTGCGTTACCTGCGCAAGAAGTTGGGCCCGGACGTGATCGAGACGGTCCGAGGGGCGGGCTACCGCCTCGCCCCGTGACGGATGCGCTGGGGGCGGACGCCGCCCCCAGCGTTGGCGTCGGTCCTCTTAGCGCACGACCAGGAGCGCCGTCCCCTGCGGCACGACGCCGTCCGAGAAGGCGGCAAGGAATGCGGCGTTCACGAAGTCGGGCGCGCCGGGGACGTACCCGATGAGCCGTCCACCGCGCGTGACCCAGGCAGACTGCGCGCCCTCTTCCGCGAGTGCAGCGCGCAACCCCTCGATCGTGCCGCCGTTCCAATTCGCCATCGTCACGCCGGTGGAGATGTCACGGTCGAACCGTCCCGGTGGTGGGGGGTTCGGGATCCCGGAGAAGACCGCGTAGAGGCCGCCCTGCGTGATGTCCACGCCGACCGTCGTGTCCCCCTGGGTGGTGTGCAGGAACACCCACTGAGAGCCATCCCAATGGCCGACGACGTACGGGCCATCGTCACCGGGGAGGCCGACCTCCAGGGTCACGGGCGGGGTGAACGGCTGGTTGCCCTCGACGATGAAGGCGCCGTGCCTGGTGCCGCCTGCCGGCGGCTGCGCGGGGCTCAGGCTCGCGCCGAACGGGAGCGTGTAGACCGTGAGCGCGAGGTCCTCGCCAGAGAACACGAGGTCCAGCCCACCGCCAGACGTGGCTAGCCGCTGCGCCGGAGATATCGCCGTCGTCCTCGTCAGGTAGCCCGTCGGAATGCCATCGATGGTGATGGGCGTCAACGGCTGTACGGGGACGGGCGGGGCGACGTCGTCGTTGGTGATCGTGATGGTCGCCTGCCCGTCGGCGATGACGGCGCCGACGGCATTGCTGAGGGTGATGGTGAACGTCTCGTCCGGTTCGACCACTGTGTCGCCAGAGACGCTGACGCTGGCGTCCTGAGTGGCGGCGCCACCGCCCGTGAACGACAGGGTCGTGCCGGCAACGGCGGTGTAGTCGCTCCCGGCGACAGCGGTGACGCCGGCCGTCGTGTAGTCGACCGTCACGTCGGGGAAGCCGGCCGGAAGTGCCTGCGACAGGGTGACTGCGGCGTCAAATGCGGAACTGCCGGCGTTCCCCTCGGCCTGCGCGAGGTCGGCGATGGAGAGTTGGAGGGCCTCGTACGCCCCAATGTCGCAGGCGGCCCCCTGCGGGCGGGCGATCCCTCGCTGATCCACCCCGCTCACGGGCGCCGCCGCGCAGGCGGCATTGCTTCCGACGTCGACCGCCGGACTGCCGTCCAGGAGCGCGTGCGTCTGTCGACCGCCGCCGTTGTCCGCCAGGGCCGCGAGCGCCGGGTCGACGTCCACGATGTCCCCAGCGATGTCGCCGAACCCACAGGCCGTGGTGTCCCCGATGAGGTTGTTGCCAAGCGAGGTGATCGCGCCGGTGCAGTCAGCCCCCTCGAGGGATGCGGTGTTGTTCGCGATGATCGTGTTCTGGAGCCTGACCGTACCGAGGTTGCGGATACCACCGCCGCGACCTCCCGCGATGCCGTTATCGGCGACGTTGGCGGCGACCGTCACGTTCGTCAGTGTGGCCTGGCTTCCGCCGCCGACGAAGATGCCGCCGCCCTGGGCGCCGACCAGAGTCGCCTGGTTGCCACTGACCGTTGTATTGCTGATCACGGCGATCGTGGTGCCCTCAAGGCTCATCCCGCCCCCTGCCTGGCCTCCACTGTTCCCGACGATCGTGGTACCAGTCACGGTCACGGCGGTGGCGCTCGCCATGCGGATGCCACCACCGACGAGGGTGGCCGTGTTGTTGCGGATGATGGAGTCAACAACTGTCAGGGTTCCTGAGGAGACGTCCACGGCGCCGCCGTTTGCCGCGCGCCCGTTCTGAAGGACCAGATTGCGCACCTCAAGGGAGGCGAGGGGGGTGACGCCGAGGATGCCGTTGGCATCTCCACCGTCCAGCACAACGTCCTGCCCGGCGCCGCTGATCACGAGTCCGGCCGCATCGGAGGCGTTCAAGCGGGACGAGAGGCTGATGATCCCGCTGACGCTGAAGGTAATGGTGTCGGCACCATCCCCTGCGGCGCAGTCCGATGAAGCGCCGCCGTTGTTGTTCGCGTTCAGGACCGCCTCGCGGAGCGTGCAGAACCCGTCGCCATCGACGACGTTGTCGTTGGGCGAGTTGACGACAATCGGGGCGGCCAGGGCCGGCGTGGGAGGCACCAGTAGGAGCGATAGCGCAGCGAAGAGGAGCCCAACAGCGACGAATACGGACGAGGACAGACGCGGGTGGTACATGCGACCTCCACCAGTCAATACGAGCCGCATGGTCTCCCATAGTTTCTGCGGTGTCATCTTCCGTTCTGATTTCTCGGTTTGTAGACGTGATGGGGCAATCATGTTTGCTGTGGCGGTTTAACGCGACGCGAGCGGCTATGGGATGAACTGGACGCAGCGCGCCGACAGATAGCGGTAACGCCCAGCGAGGGCGTCCAACCCCGAGGGGCGAGGCGGACCTCACGCGGTCGGGCGACCTTCGGCCGCGCCAGCCCTCGACGCTCCGTGTCTAGTCGGGGTTGGCGCCGGCGGGCGGTGGCAGCAGGGCGAGGAGTCCGCCGAACATCGTGTCGGCCAGGAGGTCGGGCTCGAGCGCGTACAACTCTCGATGGACGTAGAGCCCCTCCATGAAGGCGAAGATGCGGGTGGCCAGCCGTTGCGGATCGCGCTCCGGGTCCACCCAGCCGCCGTCCTGCAGGCCGCGCACGAAGGTTGTGATCTCGGCGAGCCACGCCCTGTACGCCTCCCGCAGACGGCCCCGAGCCTCCTCGTCGCGTCGGGTCTGCTGGTAGCACTCCACCATGAGCAGAACAATGCTGTCGTTGCCGTCGAGCGAGGTGGCGAGCATCGCTACGGCCTCTCGCAGGATGGCCTCGCGGGAGGTCTGGCGGACGTCGCGTTGCGAGGGCAGTTGGGCCCAGTCTCTCCGCTTCTGTTCTCGATAGGGGATGAGTTCGAGGAAGCAGTGGAGCTTGTTCGTGAAGTGGAAGTAGAAGGCGCCCCTCGAGTAGCCCGTGTCCCGGACGATGTCATCGACGCTCGTCGCGGCGTACCCACGGTCGAAGAACTGAGTGATCGCCGAACGCATCAGGGCTTCGTACGAGGCCTCGCTCCGCTGCTGCTGCCTGCTGGTCAAGACGGACTCCCTCCCGAGCGCCTCGGAAGGCCACGGTCGATTGATACATTCACGAATGAATTGTATTTTCCACGTATCGGCTCGCTTCCCTGGTTGCTACCCGAAGTTGGGTCACCAGGACGATCAGCATCGTGCGGCGAACGGCCAACGTTGTCAGCAGGGGCAGGGTCATGCGGGGAACCATGGTACCGGGGCTGTCTCTCATATCACGCCGGGCGCGATTGAGCGCCGCGACGGCGGTACTCCTGACGCTTGTATTCGCCGGGCGAGCGGATTGGCCCGGTGCTCCGCAACCCGTACTGGCAGCCGAGACGGGCGTGTCCCTCGTCGCCTCGCCGACCAGCGTGGTGGTCGGTCAAAGCGTGACCTTCACGGCAACCATCGCCTGCGCGGGCGCCAACCCCTTTGATCCGTTCCCGGATGCGCCAAGTGGGACGGTCACGTTCAGGAACACCGACACCAACGCCGTCCTTGGGACCGTGGGGACGGTGGGGCTCTCGTCGAGTACGGCGCAGGCCACGTTCACCACCTGGTTCACGAACGAGGAAGGGCCGTTCGGCGAGGTGCACAACGTCGCAGCGTCGTTCACTGACACCTCTGCCGGCACATGTGAGGACGGCACCTCGAACACAGCCAGCGTGTCGGTGACCGCAGCCCCATCAACAACGACCCTGTTCACCCTCACTGACGATGACGGGTATGTGGGCTTCCAGCCGCAGTTCTCGGTGCGCGTGGAACGCGTGAGTGGACCCATCGGTGAGTCCGTCCCCCTTCCCGTTGGGAGCGCGATCCTCCTGCACAACTCTGGCTCGGGGTGGTCCATGATGGACTCGAAGCCCCTGGTGGGTGACCACGCGGACTTTGAAACGCTGCCACTCGGCGCCGGCACGCACCAGTTCCGCGGGGTCTTCTCTCCGGATGGCTTCAACTTCGAAACCAGTGAGAGCAACATCGTTACCGTCGAGGTCTACCCGTTCCCGACGGATGTGACGATCACGACGCTGCCGTCCGGACCACTTGGACCGGGCGGCACCGCGCAGATCGGCGTGCGACTCGAGAATCCCGAGCTCTTCTACAACGTCGAGACACCGCGCACCGGGACGGTCACCCTGAAGATCGGCGACGACACGACTGGGACGGCGACCGTGGACGGCTCGTTCGTCGACGGCGACGTGCTGGTCGACGTGGACGGGATTGTCGACGGCACACACAACGTGACCGCGATCTATTCGGGCGATGTCAACTTCGAGAGCAGCACCAGCGCGGCTGCCCCCTGGACGATCGACGTGCTGGACCAGTACCCGACGGAGGTCACGTTCAAGACGGTGCCCGCCGCTCCGCTGGTCCCGAACGCGACCACCGGGATCGTCGTCACGCTCGGATCGTCGCTTGGGGGAGCGACCACCCCCCGCACGGGCACGGTCCAGCTCCGGGTGGACGGCAGCACCGTTGCCACGGCGACGCTCGATGGTTCGTTCGTCGACGGCGACGTCACCGTCAACCTCGATGCCGCGGCCCTCGGCGCCGGAACTCACGAGGTGGTGGCGGTCTACTCCGGCGACGCCAACTTCGCCAGCGGCACGACTGTCGCCGCCGCGACGATCGAGGTGCTCGCGAAGTTCGCGACAACGGTGAGTTTCATCGTGGCCCCGTCGAGTCCGATCTTGGAAGGCTCGGATGCGGAGTACAGCATCCTCATGCGGACGACGGGGACTGGCCTGCCGGAGCGCACAGGCACGCTGATACTCGCGGTGGACGGGACGCCGGTCGCTACGTGGACCTTCGCGGACGGAGTCTCGGCGTCATTCGTCAGCGTCACCAGGGTGGTGGAGGACATTCCGGTTGGCGACCACGTGGTGACGGCGACCTATTCCGGTGACGAGAACTTCGGAGGCGCCGTCGCGACGCGCAACCTCACGGTGCAAGCGGTGGCTACGGGCTTCGCGATCACCTCGGTGGACGACATCGCCGTGGACGGCGATGCGACCGGCAGCCCGGTGACCTACGCCACTCCGACGGCGTCCCACAGCGATGGGCCGGTAACGGTGACCTGCACGCACGCGAGCGGGGCGCAGTTCCCGGTTGGTGTCACGACGGTGACGTGCACCGCCACCGACCCGAACGCCCTCCCGACAAGCGTGAGCACGTCGTTTGATGTCACCGTGCGCTACGGCGACCTGACGATCACTCCGCTCGACGCCGTCACGACGACGGCAACCGGGCCGGGCGGCGCGGTCGTGACCTTCCCTGTGCCCGTGGCGTCCGACGTGAACGGCACGGTCGCGGTTGTATGCAGCCACGAGTCCGGCTCGATATTCAGCATCGGCACGCACACGGTGGCGTGCGGTGCAACTCAAGACGGGGTCTACCCCGACCAGGTCGTGACCACGGCGGTCTTCGCCGTGCTTGCGGACGAAACGCCACCAGTCTTCTCGGGCGTGCCCGATGACATCACGACCGCAGCCACAAGCGCGGACGGGGCGGTCGTCTCGTACGCGGCGCCCACAGCCACGGACGCGGTGACCGGCGCCGCGGCCGTGACGTGCACTCCGGCCAGCGGCTCGACGTTCGCGCCCGGCGTCACGACGGTGACATGCACCGCCTCCGATAGCTCGGGGAACGAGGCCAGCGCGACGTTCACCGTGGACGTGGGGCCGATGCAGCCGGTGGTCTCGGCTATCTCCCCCAGCACCGGTCCGCAGGCCGGCGGAGACACCGTCACCCTCACCGGCGAGGGGCTCGCCGGCGCGACAGTCCACTTTGGTACGACGCCCGCAGCGGTCCTGTCGAATACCGACACCGAGGTGCAGGTGGCGGTGCCCTCTGGCACGGGAGCCGTCGATGTGACCGTCACAACGGCCGGTGGGACGTCCGCTCCGATCGCGTACACCTACGCGGAACCGGAACCACCAGAAGACGAGGGGCAGGGGACGCCAACCTTCGATGAACCGGGCGTGACGGCGGAGGTGGAGGAGCGGGAGACGGTCCGCGTCACCCCATCGCGGACTGTCGTCCTGGAGACGAAGGTCTCGGACGGCGCCAGCGCGAAGGTGGTAGCACCTCGTGGTGCGCTACCTCCAGGTTCGCTGCTGAGCGTGGGCGCCATCACCAACCTCGACACGCTCATCGAGCAGGCGCCGCTCCCAAGCACGACGGGAGTTGTCGTCGCGTTCCAGGTGAACGCCGCCCGCAGGAACGGCGAGGCGATTACTGGCGACTTTGGGGCGCCGGTGGAACTCTCCTTCACGGTCCCGGCGAGCCAGGTCCCGGCGGAGGGTGCCCACGAACTCACGGTGATCTTCTGGAACGGGACCAACTGGGTAGAGGAGCCCGCGACGCTGACGGTGGAGGAGGACGGCAGCGTCACCCTCACCGCCAGGGTGGACCACTTCACGATCTTCGCGATCACCCGGCAGCCCGGCTATCGCACCTTCCGGACGCCGCTGATCCCGGCGGGCATCACACTCACCACCTGGGGCGGCGGCACCATCCAGGACGCCGCCTCGGTGTCGGGTGTGCGCGCCCTGTGGGCCTGGCGTGACGGGCGAGCGTTCGGCTACATCGGGGGCGCGCCAACCAGCGTGAACGAGTCGTTCCTCGCGCTGTTCGCCGGCGACATGCTCCCTGCGAGCACGCCCCTCGTCGTTGTCACCGCCGACGAGTAGGGCGGGCCCTCGAGGGGGCGAGGGGGAGAAGATCTGACACTCTTGCTTGAGGCGCTGAACGCAGCGCTCGAAGCGGTGGCTGAACGGCTGCGAATC
>CAYTRA010000001.1:0-32518 GCA_964439675.1 uncultured Dehalococcoidaceae bacterium | reverse complement strand
GGATCAGCAGGGCGATCACGTAGTAGTCGATGCGCGAGGTGGGCGAATACTCCGGGACGCTCAGCGGCGCGTAGTTGAACCACCCACCGTCCGGCGCGCCATCGAGGAAGAACGAGGCCGTCATCAGCACGCCACCGGACAGGTAGATCCAGTAGGAGAGGGCGTTCAGCCGGGGGAACGCCACGTCGCGCGCGCCGATGTGCAGCGGGATCAGGTAGTTCATGAGCGCGACGGTGAGCGGCATGATCGCCAGGAAGATCATGGTCAGCGCGTGCGTGGTGAACAGCTGGTTGTAGAGGTCCGCGTCCAGCACCGAGCCGTTCGGCACCGCCAGTTGCGTCCGGACCAGGAGGGCTTCTACGCCGCCGAGGAGGAAGAACGTCAGCGCGGTCACTCCGTACATGAGGCCGATGCGCTTGTGGTCGACCGTCGTCATCCACGACCACAGCCCGGACATCGACTCAGGGACCGCTACCCGCGTCAGTTGTGCCACGCGCCGCCTCCTCATCCGCGATGCGAACAAGCGCCGAGGCGACGCGCGCTCCTGGATGAGTGCGGCAACGCAACGGCAGGCCGGCGGTAGGGGCCTTTCGGGGGCTTCGCCTCCCGCATCAACATTCACCGAGGCGCCGGTGTGATCAGCGACAAAAGTCGCCGCGAGGGCGGACCGGGGTGGCAGACCCGCGTGGAGGCGCCCTCGGAGGTGGGCTACCAGGACTGCAGTTTGCGCTCCACGAGGGCGACCGCGGCGTTCTGATCGCCGGCATCCAGGGCCGCCTGGAAGTCGTCCATCTTGACGTGCAGGGCCTGGAGCAGCGTCTCGCCGTTGAAGCGGTCGGACGGCTTGTCGCTGCTGGCCATGGCCACCACCTGCTCCGCGCTGCTGCGCCGCCGCGTCTCGATGATGGAGGCGGCCCATGCCTTGAGCTTGTCCGGATCGCCCTGGTGGTCCTGGTGCACGATCTTCGTCGCTTCCGGTTCGCCTCGAGCGGCGGCGGCGACGTAGGCGGCGGCCAGCTCGGAGGCGGCGGAGTCGTCCGCGGCCTTCACTTGCCGGGCCGCGAGGTGCTTGGCGATGATCAGCCCCAGGCTGGCCACCCCGATGACGATGCCGGCGATGGCGAGGCCCAGCCCGCCGCTGAGCACCCCGGCGAGGCCGACCGCAGCGGCGACGGTGCCGAGGACAGCAACCCCGATCTGGCGGTGCTTCTTCTTCATCTTCTGGTTGCGGCCGAACTTCGCGACTTCCTTGGCGGTCACGCCAGTGAGGTACTGCTCCGCGCCCTCCAGGCTGCGCTCCGCGTCCGCGGAGCGCATGGCCGCCCGGATGGCGAAGGCCGCGCCAATGACCCCCACCGCCACGCCGATGCTGCCGAACACCGTCCCGGCCACAACCGCAGCGGTGGTAGCCACGCCAATGCCGACGGACTCCGCGATGATCCCGGCGACGCCGATGACCGCGTCCCCCACGGTGAATCCCTTGGCGGCCTGGTCGCGCTTCTGCGCCCGGGTCACCACGGCGGCGACGTTCATGGGGGCCACGCCGGGCTGCGAGGCGGCTACCGCAGCCTCGTCGGCGATGGGCAGCAGCGCCTGGATCAGTTCGGGGCTGTCGATCGTGCGGCCGACGGCGGCGAACTCCAGCGCCGCCTTCGTGATCTCGCGGTACAGGTCCGACAGCGCATCGACGCCTTCGGCGTACTCCTGCTGCACTCCTGCGGCGTGCGCGATCCAGGCATCGGCCTGCTCAGTCGTTGCCACGGCTGCGCGACTGGCAGCGGCCTGGTCGTACTCGGCCTTGAGGGCCGCGACCTTCGCTCCCAACTGGTCCTTGCCCACGATCGCATTGGCGGCGAATGCGGCGTATGACGCGTGCGCCTGCTGGTACTGGGCCTGCATCTTCGCAGGGACATCCGGGATCATCGGCGGCGTGGCTGCCTGGACCAGCCGGTCCTGGAGCGTGAAGTAGCGGTCGAAGGCCGCGGCCCCTTCGGCCTGCGCGCTCGCGAGGTCGGTCATAGCGTCCTGGGTGGCCGCCTGGGCGGCGGCGGCCGGATCCGCGGCTGCCTGCTCCGCGGCCTCCGGGCCTTGCTGCGCCTCGGCGGCCGGCGCGGCCGCCTGCGGGTCGTCCTCGCGGCGGATCGGTGCGCCGAGGGCTGGCGCGGCAGGCGAGGGCTTCGAGGCGCCCCGGAGGGCGCGGCGGGCAGCGGCGTTGCCGGCGCGTGATGCGATGTGACTGATAGGCAGGTGGGGGCCTCGGAGGCTCGCGGGAGCCGCGGTGTGCGGGTGCTCTACCCGTACCACCTGCTCCGCTTTGCGACGCGCGCCCGCGTCGCCCGACTCCTGGCGCACTCGATCAGCCATGCAACGCCCGCAGGCCTCCCGTCTCCGCCTCCCGAGGAAAGCACCGCGACTACGGGAGGCGGAAGGATCGTTCGGGCCAACTGTGGGGATCAGGCGGCCCCCGGTCCTGTCGTGCCTTCCGCGCCTCGTTTCCGCATCTCGGTCGTGATGACACAGGGCTGGCGGTTTCCGGGGTGCGCATGGCAACGGCGTTTCGGAGCCGATCAAAGTTGGTCAAAGGTGGTTGAACCCGCCTGTAGCGTCGAGTCATGCCCGGTTCCGCAACCGACCGCTCCCCCATCGACCTACCGGTGGTCTCACGGACAGCCTCACGAAGGCAGTTCCTGCGCGGCTCCGCACAGGTGCTGACGCTCCTCGCGGTTGGCGGCTACCTCGTCGGGTGCGAGGTGGACGACGAGACCGACATCGAGGTCCGCATCCCCAGCAACATGGCCGCATACGCCGACAACGTCCCGCCCCCGCCCGAGGAGATCGACCGCGAACGCCTCGGCTTCTTCACGGAGCACGAGGCCACGACCATCGAGGCGTTCACGGCGCGCCTCATCCCTGGAACACCGGAAGACCCCGGTGCACGCGAGGCGGGCGTCCTCACGTATATGGACGTTATGCTCGCCACCGTCGAGGGCTTCTGGCGGCCGACATACATCGAACCGCCATTCGCGGAGACCTACTCAGGCGACACGCCGCCTGGCGAGTCAGGCTCGGACGTCATTTATGTCTCCGAGGACGAGATCGACCGGTATGGGTTCCAGTCCCAACTCACCCCGCGCGAGATCTATCGACGCGGCCTCGAGTCGCTGGACGCCCTGAGCCAGGAACGCCTCGGCGCGCGGTTCGTCGACCTGGACGAGGACCAGCAGGACGAGATCGTGACCGCGCTGGCGGACGACGAGGCGCCCACGTTCGACGAACCGAGCGCGGAGTTGTTCTTCGAGACGCTCCGGCGCGACACGGCGCACGGGATGTTCGCGGACCCCTCGTACGGGGGGAACCGGGACATGGTGGGCTGGCGGCTGATCGGCTACCCCGGCGCGCAACGCGCCTACACGCCCACGGACATGCGGACGGAGGCCGAGCCTCGACCGCCGCAGAGCATGGCGATGCTGCACGCCTTCAACGCGGGGACCGCGCCGAACGAGGGCGTCATCCTCCCCGTGAGCGACGACGACCCTCAGAACCAGCGCGTCCGGGAGGGCGGCCACGGCGAGCACCGCCACGGCCCGGACGGACGAGGCGGCGAGGAGGACCGGTAGTGGCGCGACAGAAGAAGGTCGACGTGGTGACGGTGGGCGGCGGCTGGGTCGCCTCGATACTCGGGTGGAAGCTGGGCGAGGCCGGTATCGACGTCGTCTCCCTGGAACAGGGGCCGGGCCGCTGGGCGAATCCCGGCTTCCAGCACAACCATGACGCCCTCCGCTTCCACGAGCGCCACGCGATGATGGTGAACCTCCGCAAGGAGACGTGGACCTGGCGGCCCAACCCGGACTCGCCCTCGCTGCCCATGCGGCAGTACGGGACGTTCAACCCCGGGCAGGGCCTGGGCGGGGCGGGGGTGCACTGGACGGCGCAACTCTGGCGCTTCTACCCGAACGACCTGCGGGTGCGCTCCCACATCGTCGAGGCCTACGGCGAGGACCGGCTGCCGGAGGGCAGCCAGATCCAGGACTGGCCCGTCACGTACGACGAACTGGAGCCGTACTACACCGCCTTCGAGTGGGACATCGGCGCGTCTGGAGATGGCGACGCCAACCCCTTCGGGCCACCTCGGTCGAGGCCGTACCCCAACCCTCCGCTGGCGCACAGCATCCCCGGCGACATGTTCGCGGAGGCGTGCGAGGGACTGGGGTACCACGCCTTCCCGTTCTCCTCCGGCATCCTCTCGCAGGCCTACACGGACCCCTTCGGCAATGTGCGCAGCGGCTGCCTCTACTGCGGCTTCTGTACCCGCTTTGGCTGCGAGGTGGATGCGAAGTCCAGTGCGCTGACCACGCACCTTCCGGCCGCGCTGAACACGGGGCACTACCGCGTGCGCACGCAGGCCACCGTGACGCGCGTGAACCTCAACGCTGACGGGCTGGCCACCGGCGTCATGTACGTGGACAAGGACGGGCAGGAGCACGAGCAGCCGGCGGACGTGGTGATCCTGGCGGGCTTCACGCTCACCAACGTCCGCATGCTGCTGCTCTCCCAGGGCGAGCGGCACCCCCAGGGCATCGGCAACGACCGGGGGAAGGTGGGGCAGAACTACACCTACCAGCACTTCGTCAGCCCGTGGCGGGGCTACTTCCCCGGTCGGCACTTCAACACCTACATGGGCAATGGCACCACCATGATGGCCATGCACGACTTCCACGGAGCCGTGCTGGACCACTCCGATCTGGACTTCGTGGGCGGCGGGCAGTTCTGGTCCACCTCCGGCGAACGCAACCCGGAGACCACGGTCACCGGCTTCCCCGTGGAGGGCACCGGCAAGAAGTGGGGACAGGAGTGGAAGGACGCGCTCCGCGACCAGTGGGACGCCACAGCCGACCTGATCTTCGAGGGCGACTCCTTCCCCTATCCGGACCAGTTCCTGGACCTGGACCCGATCTACAAGGGCGCGGACGGTCAGCCGCTGCTCCGGCTCACCTTCGACTGGCACGACAACGACTACAAGATGTGGGCCTTCATGGCCGCGCGAGCGCGCGAGATCCTGGAGGCCATGGGCCCGGCCGTGATCGAGGCGCCCGAGGAACTCGATCCCTACAACATCGCGGACTACCAGAGCACGCACCCCACGGGCGGCGCGATCATGGGGTTCGACCCCGGTGACTCGGTGACCAACAAGTACGGGCAGGTCTGGGACACGCCCAACGTCTTCGTGACGGGCGCAGCGCTGTTCCCACAGAACGCCGGCGCCAACCCCACGGCCACCGTGGCCGCCCTGGCCTACATGCAGGGCGACGTCATCCGCGAGCACTACTTCGATGCGGCACCACGCACGCTCGCGTGAGCATCGAGGCGTGCCGGACGCACGAGGTGTGCGTCGCGCGGGCCGGCTACCGTCGCTCGCGCTCGTAGGGCTGGTCGCCCTCGTGGCGGTCGTGGCCAGCGGGTGCGGGGGGATGCTGGACCCGCAGGGGCCGAGGGCTGCGCGTGTCGCCACGATGTGGTGGGTGATGCTGTGGACCTCCGTGGCCGTCATGGTGCTGGTGCTGGCGGTGTTGTTCGTCGCCCTCGTGCGCGCTCGGCGGCCGGACGCGCCGGAGTACGTTGACACGCTGACACGCGACCGCTGGCTCGTCTTCGGCGGGGGCATCGGCCTCCCGGTGCTGGTGGGCGTGGTGCTCATGGTCCTCACCGTGTGGACCGGCCGCGCCGTCACGGAAGCCGCGCCGGAGGACAACGTGCGCGTCGAGGTCATCGGCCACCAGTGGTGGTGGGAGATCCGCTACCCGGACGCGGACGTGGTCACGGCCAACGAACTGCACGTCCCCGCTGGGGAGGCGGTGGAGGTGCTGCTGAAGTCAGAGGACGTCATCCACTCGTTCTGGGTGCCCGAACTCGCGGGGAAGATCGACCTGGTGCCCGGGCAGACCAACAGCGTGATCCTGGAGGCCTCCGAGCCCGGCATGTTCCGCGGCCAGTGCGCCGAGTTCTGCGGCCTTCAGCACGCCGGCATGCGCTTCCGCGTCTACGCCGAACCTCGCGAGGACTTCGACGAGTGGCTCGCGGCACAGGCGGAGCCGGCCGATCCCGTCGGCCCAGAGGACGAGGCGTTGCTCGCGGGGCAGCAGGCGTTCCTCAATTCGGCGTGCGTCTACTGCCACACCATCCGCGGCACCAACGCCTCCGGGACCGTCGGCCCGGACCTCACGCACATCGCCAGCCGGGAGACGCTGGCGTCCGGGGTCATCCCCAACACACGGGGCTACCTCGCGGGATGGATCCTGGACCCGCAGGCGGTGAAGCCCGGCACGCAGATGCCCCCGACCCAACTGAGCGCCGAGGAACTGGACGCCATCCTCGGCTACCTGCAGGCGCTCGACTGATGCCCGGCGCCCCTCGGACGGCGGTGCTGGCGTGACGGCTGCGGAGACTGTCCGCGGCGACGCGCGGGAGATCGAGACGCTTCGAGGCGTGTGGGCGCGCCCACACATCCTGGCGCAGACGCTCGCCACGGTGGACCACAAGCGCGTGGGCCTCCGCTACATCGTGACGGCGTTCGTCTTCTTCCTGGTCGGAGGCATCGAGGCCGGCCTCATGCGCACTCAACTGGCCGTGGCGGACAACGAGTTCCTGGGGCCGGACACCTACAACCAGATCTTCACGATGCACGGCACCACGATGATCTTCTACTTCGCGACGCCGATGCTCATTGGGCTCGGGACGTACGTCATCCCGCTGATGATCGGGTCCCGCGACCTGGCGTTCCCCCGCCTCAACGCCTTTGGGTACTGGGTGTTCCTGGCCTCCGGAATCTTCATGTACACGAGCTTCCTGGTGGAGGAGGTGCCGGACGGCGGCTGGTTCGCGTATGTGCCCCTCACGGACGCGGACTTCTCGCCGGGCCTGGGGATGGACTTCTGGACGCTGGGGATCCTGTTCCTGGGCACGTCCACCACGGCCGCCGCGATCACCTTCGTGGTCACCATCCTGCGGATGCGCGCGCCGGGCATGGGTGTGCAGCGGATGCCGCTCCTGCTGTGGGGCTACGTGGACATGGCGTTCACGATCCTCATCGCCCTGCCCTCGCTCACCCTCGCGACCGCGCTGCTGGCGCTGGACCGGCACGTGGGGACGCAGTTCTTCGACCCGGATGGGGGAGGAAGTCCGCTTCTCTGGCAGCACCTGTTCTGGATCTGGGGACACCCGGAGGTCTACATCCTGCTGCTGCCGGCTCTGGGCATCATCTCCACGGTGGTCGCGGTGCACGCCCGCCGGCCGATCATCCTCTTCTCCATCGTGGCGGTGGCCAGCATCGCGATAGGCATCCTGGCGTTCGGGCTGTGGGTGCACCACATGTTCTCCACGGGGCTGGACCTGCTGCCGATCACGTTCTTCGCGGCGGCGTCCTTCACCATCGCCATCCCCAGCGGCATCTCGATCTTCGCGTGGCTGGCGACGATCCTCGGGGGACGCGTCTCCTTCACGGTGCCGATGATGTACGCGCTCGGGTTCATCGTGACCTTCGTGATCGGCGGGATCACGGGGGTGATGGTGGCCATGGTCCCCTTCGACTGGCAGGTGCACGACTCCTTCTTCGTGGTGGCGCACTTCCACTACGTGTTGGTGGGCGGCGTGGTCTTCCCCATCTTTGGTGCGCTGTACCACTGGTGGCCCAAGATCACGGGCTTCATGCCCAGCCCGGTACTGGGCCACACCTCGTTCTGGCTGGTCCTCGCCGGGTTCAACATCACGTTCTTCCCGCAGCACATCGTGGGGATGCTCGGCATGCCTCGACGCGTCTACACCTACGCGGAGGGGCTGGGCTGGGAGATCCACAACCTCATCTCCAGCAGCGGCTACGTCGTGCTCGCCCTCGGGGTCATCGTGCTCGTGTGGGACCTCCTCACCACGCCACGTCGAGGCGTCCCCGCGGGCGACGATCCGTGGCGCGCGGACTCGCTGGAGTGGGCCACGTCCTCCCCACCGCCGCCCTACAACTTCGAGCGGCTGCCGATCGTGCACGGGCGCTCGCCCATGTGGGAAGACCGCACCCCTGAACGCGGCGGCGACCTCGATCGCATCGAGGAGCCACTGGACCAGGGCCGCGAGGTGGTGACCACGTCGATCCTGGACGGCGCTCCGGACGCCATCCTGCGGATGCCCGGGCCGACCTACCTGCCCCTGCTCGCCGCCCTGGCCCTCACCGGCTCCGTCACGGCGACACTGCTGGAGGCTTACTTCGTGGGGGCGGTGTTCCTGGCAGCGGTCGGGCTGGTCGTCGCAGCGTGGCTCTGGCGTTCGCCCGAGGACGCCCCCGAGCGCATCGAGGTGATCCGGGAGCGCTCTCACCTCCCGTTCGTCATCCTCGCCGGGCCGCACGCGCTGGGGCGCTGGGGGATGTCGCTGTTCCTGGTGACGGAGGGGGTGCTGTTCGGGAGCTCACTGTCCTCGTACTTCCTCGTGCGCGGCAATTCGGACGAATGGCCGCAGGGCGGCATCGAGCCGCCGGACCTGCTGCTCCCGGCCGTGCTCACCGTCCTGCTGGTGGCGTGCAGCGCGAGCATCCAGTGGTCGCGCGCCCAGACCGAGGCCGACCGCGAGCGTCCGGTCGCGCTGCGCCTCGGCCTCCTGGTCACGATGGCCCTCGGCGTGGCGTTCCTGGTGCTGCAGGGCCTGGAGTTCCGCGATGTCGGATACGGGCCGACGGACAACGCGTACGCCTCGCTGTTCTTCACGATCACCGGCGCGCACTGGGCGCACGTGGCGGTGGGCGTACTGATCCTGGGCTGGGTGCTGGTGCGGACGTGGTTCGTCTCGCACGAACCACGGCGACGCTCGGACATGCCGAACATCGCGTGGTTCTGGCACTTCCTCACGCTGATCTGGCTGGCCGTCTTCGCGGTGCTGTACGTGGGGGTGAGATGGCTATGAGCGCTGAACGAGGCGAGCGCGCTCCTCAGCCGCGCGGGTCGCACCCGCTGTTGCTCGGGTTCGCCCTCTTCGGCGGCACGTCCGCGTGGACGGTGCACCTGATCGGCTCGTATGCCGTGGCCAACTACTTCTGCGGGGACGCGTTCGTCGTGCCGTTCATCTTCGGACTCACTGCGCTGACGATGCTGGTCGCGGCCGCGTCCACCATCCTCTCGATCCGCATCCTCCGACGGCCGCCACGCGACCCGGAGCGAGGCTTCGCGCCCGCACCGGAGCGGGACCACTTCCTGGCCTCCGGGGGCATCGTGCTCGGCGGGCTCGCGCTGATGGCGATGGCGCTCGGCATCGTGGGGACAGTGGGGACGGGGTGCGTGCCGTGACGCCGCTCGCGCCACACCTCATCGCCCACGCCGCCACCGGCGCGAGCAACGCCGCCACCTTCGAGGTGCTCGCCGGGGCCGGGTTTGTCCTGGGCGCGTTCGCGCTCTACCAGCGCGGCGTGAGGCGACTGTGGGCGCGAGCGGGCGTCGGCGCGGGCATCTCGCGGGTGCAGGCACGCGTCTACATCGGCGGGCTCGCGGTGCTGGGGCTGGCGCTGCTGGCGATGCCGCTCCTCGGGCTGACGGAACGCTTCCCCGGGCACATGGCGCAGCACCTGCTGGTCGTGGACGTGGCGGCGCCCCTCGCGGCGCTGGGAGCGCCAGCCACCGCGTTCGCCTGGGCCGCGCTTACACCTCGAGGGCACGCGGTGCGAGGCTGGCGCGCCGCGCGAAGGGTGCTCCGGCCGCTGGCCTCGGCGCCGGCGCTGGTGGCGCTGCACGTCGCGGTGCTGTGGGCGTGGCACCTCCCGACGCTCTACGACGCCGCCGAGCGCAACGGCGTGGTGCACGGGCTCGAGCACCTCACGAGGGGCGCGGCGGCGTTCCTGCTCTGGCAGCGCGTCGTCACCCTGGCGCGAGGCGCACCACACCGCCAGACCCAGGCCGCCGGGATGCTGTTCGCGGTCATGCTGTCCGGGCTGGCGCTTGGCGCCTTCCTCACGTTCGCCTCTGCGCCGCTCTACCACCTGGCCGCGGAGACGGCCGGTGAGGCCGCAATGAGCGACCAGCAACTCGGCGGGCTGCTGATGCTGATGCTGGGCGGGCTGGTCTACGTGGGGGCCATGGTCGTGATCGGGCTGCGCCTCATCGGTGGACCGGTCGCGGAGCAGCGTGCACCGTCAGGGGGTGACGCATGACGCCTCGACGTGCCGGCATCGCGGTGCTGGCCCTCGCGCTGCTGTTCGTCGCCTGCGCGCCCGCGGACGCGGAGGGCATCCTGGACGTACCGCCGTCCGCCGACGCGGACCGAGGTAAGGCGGCGATCCGGGCGTACGGTTGCGGCTCGTGCCACTCGATCCCCGGCGTGAGCGGCGCGAACGGCCGGGTCGGCCCGCCGCTCGACGACTTCGGGGCGCGCTACTACATCGCCGGCGCGGTGCCCAACAACTTCGAGAACCTGGTCCAGTGGATCATGGCGCCCGACTCCATCGAGCCCGGCACCATCATGCCGATCCTCGGTGTGTCGGAGGAGGAGGCCGCGGACATCGCGGCGTACCTGGCCACTCTGAACTAGGGCTGTCCCCCAGGGACACGAAAGGGGCCGCCTCTCGGCGGCCCCTTCTGCTTGCTGCAATCGACGCCCTGCCTAGCGCCTCACCACCGTGGGTGACCCGGCCGGCAAGCCGTCGGGGTACGCCTCGATGAACGCGCGGTTCACCCAGGCCGGGGCGCCGGCGATGTAGCCGACGGCCTCCCCGTCGATGAAGCGCCAGACGCTACCGCCGGTGCCGAGGGCGGCCTCGAGGCGAGTCCAGCCCCCGCCGTGCCAGCGCGTGAGCGTGAGGCCGGCGGCCGGGACCGGTTCGAAGGAGCCCCACTCCGGCGGCGCCCACAGGACGCCGTACAGGCTGAAGTGCATCACCTGCGAGACCAGGGTCACGGAGCCGTCCTCGTTCGATGTCGCGACGGCCTCGACCTCTACCCACGCCTCACCGTTCCAGAAGACCAGCACCAGCGCGGCCAGGTCCGCGTCCTGCGGCACCTCGTCCGCCGGCACCGTGAACTCGATGGAGACAGGCTCCGTGAAGTTGGCCGGCTGCGCGTTGCCCTGCGAGTCCACGAGCCGCACGACGAACTGTGTGACCACATCCGCGTTGGGGGGCGGCGGGGCCTGCTCGGCCACCCGCTCCTTGTCCTCCGCGACCGCGACCTCCACGCGGAGGCCCTCCGGGCGGTCCTCGCCGAGGGCAGCCGGAGGCACGGTCACCTTGACCGTGGAGCCGTCCGGGCCCCCCGTCTCGACGACGGCGGTCTCGTTCGCGGGCAGGTCGGTCGTCTGGCGGCCCGTCACCGGCACCATGACCTCGCCCGTCTCCTCGATGACGTCCCCGTCATCGGCGGGCGGGTCGGGCTCCGGCTCGACGGGCGGCTCGGTGAACTCGACGGTCGCGTCGCCGGTGGTGACCGGAACGCCGTTCACCGTGGCGCTGACCACGGCGTCACCGACCGCCGAGGCGCTGAGCGTCGCACGGTAGGTGCCGTCCCCCACGTCCCTGACCGGGCTCAGGGTGCCGTGGGTGGAGGTGAGCACAACCGTCTCGCCTCCTGTCTCCATGGCGTTGCCCAGCACGTCGAACAGACGCACGGTGATCGTCGCCGTCTGCGCGGTCGTCCCGATAGCCTCGCTCGAAGTGATGATGGCGGCCGCCGGCGCGACCGTGCCAGAGAGCACCTCGATGGGTGCACTCTGGCTGCTGGCGCCGCCCACCCGGGTCACAGTGATGCGGGGCGTCTCGCTCGCGTCGTAGAACGTGAAGTCCTCGACTTCGAGCACCCCGCCGCCGAAGTCGTAGCCACGCTCATCAGCGACCTGGGGCTCCCACCCGTCGATGGGCGCCTCGCCTGCATCCGTGCTGAACGACAGGGTCACCTCGGTCCCGCGGTCAATGAGGTTGTCCCACGCGTCGTACGCGCGCACGGCAATGCCGAACTCCACGCCGGCGGTGACCGGGTTGCCGTCGTTCACTGTGATCTCGAAGCGGGCGATGTCACCCGCGCCGATGACCGTCCCCGGGGCAGACGCGGAGTCCAGCAGGACGCCCTCCGCCGTGCGGGTCTCCACCAAGTACGTGCCCGTGAGGCCGAGCGTGGTCGGGTTGGTGACACCGGCCATCGGGCCCATGCTCACCGTGCTGCCGGCCGCGACCGGGTTGACGAAGACGAACGTCGCCGTTTGCCCGACGATGCTCACGGAGTCGATGGCGACAAAGCCGTCACCGACCTGGACGTTGTACGTGTCGTGCTCCGTCAGCGTGTAGCCCGCGGGGAGCGTGACCGTGAACCAACCCATCGCGGGGATCGGGGTCACGGTCTCGAACGAGAACATCATCCCCGCCGTGTTGCCGGCATACGCGAGGTACGGCGCGATCGAGAGGTCCACCAGCGTCGCCGCTGGAACCGTGAACTCCTCGCTGTTCACCGCGCCCAGCGCCTCCGCGGCGTCACCCCAGGCGGCGGTGGGCTGGAACGCGAGCGTGTAGTCGCCGGGCCGGTCGACATCGAGGCCGGCGAACGTCGCACGCCCCGTCGCCCACGTCACGGCAACCTGCTTTGTGCCGCCAAGCACGGCGCCGGCCGACCCGGACTCCAGGGTCACCTCGACGATCTCGGTGGCGTCACCGTCCGGGTCCGTCGTGACGACGTTGCCGAACGCGTCACGCACCTCGACCACCGGCTGCTGGACGAGGTCGCCCACGCCAGTCCCCGAGGGCTGGGTGACAACGACGATCTGCGCCGGCAGGCCGGCGGTGATCGTGAACGCTTCGGAGGTCGCGCTGCGCTGACCGGCGGCCAGCGTGGCCGAGAACTCCAGTGCCTGGCCCGCGCCGACCGTCTGGACCGCCAGGTCACCGAACGACGCCACACCACCCGCGGCGGCCACGGTCGCATCGCCGGCGAGCGTGCCGTCCTCGAGGCCGGCGGTCACCTCGACGGTCGCGTCCGCGCCAGTGGTGACGAGGTTGCCGTACGCGTCCAGCACCTGGACGACGGGCTGCGTCGCGAAGGCGACGCCTGCCGCCGCCGTGGCGGACGGCTGCTGCGCGATGCTGAGGCGCTCACCCGCCGCGTGCGTGACGGTGAGGTCGAACGCAGCCGAATCGAAGCCCTCGGATGTCGCGATCAGGTTGGCGACGCCGGCGTCGAACACCTGCAGCGCCGCGCTAGCCACGCCGTCCGTGAACGCGAGGTCCACCGTCAGCGTGCCCGCCCCCCAGGTCGCGTCCGCCATTACCGGGTCGTCGCCCGCCGGCGACGAGGACAGGCCGGCAAAGACGACGCTCTGCGCACCATCGAGGTGCGGCGTCGCGTCGCCCTCGGCGTTGCGCATGGTGACGACGAGGTCCACCGTGCCGCCGGCCTCGATGGTCGCCTCCGTCTCACCGCCGGCGGTGGTCAGCGTGATCGAGGTGGCCGGCAGGACGAAGGTCGCCGTGCAACTGGCGTCCGAGGAGATGGCCAGGGCGCCGTCCGAGCAGTCGGCGTCACCCGTCCAGCCGAGGAAGACCGACCCGTCAGCCGGGGTCGCCGTCAACGTGACGGTCGAGCCGTAGTCGAAGGTCGCCTCGCACGTCTCGCCGCAGTTGAGGCCGGCCGGCGCGCTGGTTACCGTCCCGGCCCCATCACCGGCGAGCGTGACTGTGAGGTCGTACGGGATCAGGTTGAACGTGGCCGTGCAGTCCGCGTCGGCGGACATGGTCACGGCGCCGTCCGTGCAGTCTGCATCGCCGCTCCAGCCGGCGAAGGTGGAGCCGACGGCCGCCGTGGCGGTCAGCGTGACTTCCGTGTCGAGGGGGTAGAGCTCGGAGCAGTCGTCGCCGCATTCGATGCCCGCGGGGGCACTTTCCACGGAGCCGCTGCCGCTACCCGCCCGGGTCACGTCCAGCGTGTGGCCGAGCGCGTTGAACTGCGCTCCACACTCGATGGCGCTCGCGACGTCGACGCGGTCCGTGGTCGACGGGCTGTCGTCGCTCGCCGCGCAGTTCGGCCCCGTCCACGAGTCGAACTCGTAGTTCTCGAGGGCGCTCGCGCCCACGATGTACGTCGTGCCGAGCGGAAGCGGCAGCGCGCAGCCCTCGGCGCTGGAGCACGTCCCGTCGCCGACTCCAGCCAGGGCCGGCAGGCCGAGGTCGGCCGGGAACGTCCGCACCAGCGGGCCGATGCGCGGCTGCGCGGCGTCGCTGCCCACAGCGTAGGTAAGCGAAGCCGCGTGCAACTGGTGCAGGAACTGGATCGCACCGCCGGTCTCGACCGCTTCCGCGGTGTAGGGCCGCAGCGTGAGCGTGCCGCCCGCGCCGGGCTCAAGGTCCAGGTTCACCCGGCAGTCAGCGTCCGCGCAGATCTTCCCGCCCGGGGGCGAGGTCACGTCGCCCCAGTCGATGTCGCCCGCCTGGAGGTCTGGCCAGTAGTTCCATTCGAGCGCGAAGTTGGCCCAGTACGGGAAACCGTCCAGGAGACCGAAGACGTCCTCGCCGGCCCCGCCGGCGGCGTTGCCGTCCAGCGTCACGCCTCGGAGCGCCTGGGTGTTCCCGTTCATGGCCACACCGCCACCGTCACCGTCCGCCTGGTTGTCCGTCACGGAGCCGCCAAGCATGACCAGGTAGCGGTGGTTCAGGATGCCGCCACCGTCGCCGGTGGCGTCGTTGGTGGTGACGTCCGTGTCCAGCAGCCACGCGACGCCATCGTTCCAGATGGCCCCGCCGCTGTACCCGTCGTTGTCTCGGATCGCCGAGTGGGAGGCGAAGACGCGCGCCCACTGGTTGAAGATGGCGCCGCCACCGGTGCTCGCGAGGTCGCCGACCGCCGTGTTGGACTCGACGGTGGTGTTGTCCAGGACGACCAGCGGGCCATGGGGCACGCCCCCACCGACCAGCATGCCGTAGATGCTGATGCCGCCGCCGAAGTCCGAGGTGTTCCCGGAGATCACGGAGTCCTTGACGCTGACCACGCCGTCCTCCCCTGCCGAGGCAAAGACGTAGATGCCGCCTCCGCGTCCGGTGGTTGCCTGGTTGTTGGTGATCTTGGAGTTGGTGATGTGCAGGGTGGCCGCGCCCTGGTTACGGATGCCGCCACCACCGTCGGAGTGCGTGCTGGTGTTGCCGGTGACTTCCACCCGGTCCAGCGTCAGGTCGCCCATGTTGAGGATGGCGCCGCCGCCGACGTTCGCGGTGGCGCCCGTGAACTGGACGCAGTCCACCGAGACCGTGACGTCCGACTGCACCGTCATGATGCGGTTGGCGCCGGAGGGGCGAAGCACGCTCTGCGGTGCGCCCTCTGCGTCACACGTGCCGGCGATGGTCACGTCCTGGGTGATGGTGACACTCGTGCTCGCGTACTCCGCGGCAGGGAGTTGGATCGTGTCGCCGGGGGCGGCCGCGGCCAGGGCGTCCGCCAGCGTGGGGTAGTCGTCGCCGGTGGAGAGCAGGCGCATCAGGATCTGCTCAGACAGGGTGGCCGTGCACGTCACGGCGGTGGCGATCGTCACCGTGTCCGCGCACCCGGCCCAGGACGTGCTGACCGCGCCTCCGGGACCGTTCAGGTTGACGGACATGCCCAGAGGCAGCGTGCGCACGCACGGCGCTTCCGCGCTTGCGCAGGAGGCGCTGGGGGTGAACAGGCTGAACCCCGGATCCAGCGCCGTCCGCATGGCGTTGTACGCCGCGAAGACGGTCTCCGTGGCCGCCAGCGACAACGAGACCGTCCCCGCGTCCGATGCCTCGTCGAAGGCCAGGGTGAGCGCGGCCTCGCAGGCCGCGGTGGGGCAGGTGTTCGTGGGGACGCTCGCCTCGGTGACCTCGCCCGGAGCAAGGCCCGCGCCGTTGTTCCAGTAGTTCCACTCCAGGTCGACCGTGCCGCCCGTGACGCTGACGTGCGCCGGCGTGCCGTTGTTCGCGTGGAACGAGACGCCTCGGAAGGTGGAGGCGCCGCCCGCCGTGGAGATGCCCGCACCGATGGCGGCGGTGTTGCTCGTGACCGTGCCGCCGAACATGGCTAGGTAGCCGCCGGCAACATAGATCGCGCCGCCGTCTCCAGCGTCGTTGCCGGTGAAGGTGACCTCGTCCAGGATCACCTCTTCGGTGACTGCGGCATCCTGCAGATAGAGGCCGGCCCCCATCCCGGGCAGACCGAAGTCAGCCATGCCCAGCGCATCGTTATTCCCGATGGTGGAGTTCCGGATCCGCAGGGTGCCAACGTTGTAGACGGCGCCGCCGAACGCGGCGCTGTTGCCGGTGATCGCGCTGTCCTCGAGGGTGAGCGAACCATTGTTCGCCACCGCGCCTCCGAAGCCGAAGCCGGTGGCGGCGTTGCCGCTGATGCTGAGCGAGCGGCCGTGGACCTTGGCGCCGGCGCCGACGCTCAGTCCTGCGCCATCCGTCTCGCCGCCGCCGCCCGTGACTTCGAGGCACTCCAACGCCACGTCGCCGGCAATCACCGCGAGCACGGTGGCCGCCCCGTTGCCCTGGAGGGTGGTCGTGGGCGTACCGGCGGTACATGCGCCGACGATGCTGAACGTCGCGCCCGCGCCGATCGTCGCGGACGTCCCCGAGTACGTCCCGGCCGCGAGGTTGATCACGCCGCCGCCGGCACCGAGGTGGTCGATGGCTGCCTGGAGGGTCGCGAACGGCGCCTCGGAAGTGCCCGCTGCCTCATCGTCGCCGGTGGGCGACACGTAGACAGGCGAGTGGTCCGCATGGGCCACGTCATGCGGAGCCAGCAGCGAGGCCGCCGTGAGCGCGACTAGGACGACCGGCAGGACTCGAAGAGTATGCAGAGGCCAGGCACCAAGAAGTGCAGCGATCACGCAGACGCCCTTCCACCAGAGGGCGCGCTGCACCCCCAACCACATCAGTCGGTCGGCGAGGCCTGTCGCACGAAACGCGCGAGGGTTGTTGTGCCCGGGGAAATCGACACAGAGGCTGTCCGACGCCGCGACAAACTATAACTGCGCGATACGTAAACCGCTGCATTAGTTTTTGAGCAGTCAGCGATGCTCGATGGAAGGACAATCCTGACAAGCGAAGTCAGTGATTTCACCTGTAATGCTGCGTGGCTGTTCCGTGACGTGTTTGAGTGATGACGAATTGTCATATTTGCAGAACCGTCAGCAGAAACATCTAGCGCGACTTCGCATTGACGATCGCCTTACCGAATGGCCCGTGGCTGGACGCCCTGCCACGGACTCAAGGGCGTCGATCCTCCTCAAATCCATGCTCCCCTTGCGTGAGAGCCAGCCAGGAGAACATTCGTTCTGATACCATCCCTCCCCACTTTTCCAGGGGGGAGAGATGTCCACATCGCTGTCTGACCCTGACCGTGCCGTGGCCTGCCTCGCGATCCCGTCGCTTGCGTTCCAGTGCGAGCTGGTGGAGCGACCGGGGTTGGTGGGCACGCCCGTCGCACTGAGCGACGTGGGGCGGGTGCGCGTGGTCGAGGTGACGCAAGAGGCGCGGCTGCACGGAGTGCGGGTGGGGATGACGCTCCGGGACGCGGTGGCGTTGAGCCCCATGCTCACGATCCTTGAGCCTCGGCCGGCGTTGGTGACGCGGTACGCGGAGAGCCTGGTGGAGGCGATGGCAGGGGTGAGCCCCCTGGTGGAGGAGGCGGAGCAGGGGATCGTGTTCGCCGACCTGCGCGGGACAGAGGCGCTCTACCCGCGTCTCGAGGACCTGCGACGCGCGGTGTTCTCAGGCGTGTCTGGACGGCTGCGGCCGCAACTGGGAGTGGCCGGCCACCGCCTGACGGCGTACCTCGCGGCCCTCCGCGTCGAGCCGTGGGCGGCGAAGCAGGTGCCCCAGGACGAAGCCGCAGCGTTCATGGCAGATGAGCTAGTGCGCCATCTCCCGCTGCCGGCAGAGGACGTGGAGCGGCTACACCTGCTGGGTATCGACACCTGCGGCCAACTGGCGGCACTGCCCCGGACAGCGGTGGAGGCGCAGTTCGGGTCTGCTGGCGGCGTCGCATGGCTGGCGGCGCGGGGTGAGGACCCTCGGCCGGTGCGGCCTCGGCAGTGGGAGCGCGAGCGCGTGGTGGAGCACGTGCAGGCAGAGCCGCCGCTCGTGAGCCGCGAGGCGATCCTGCACGGGGTGGAGCAGATGCTGGGCCGGACACTCCGGCACCCCAGGGCTCGCAACCGCTTCGTCCGCACCGTCTCCCTGCGAGGAGAGACGGAACGCGGCGCACTCTGGGAGCACGAGCAGGTGCTGCGCGAGCCGCTGGGTGACCGCGCCCGGCTGTGGACGGTGTTGCGCACGGCCATCGAGTACTCCGACCTGCCGGGGCCGCTCTCCCTGCTCACACTCGAACTGGGTGGACTGACGGAGGAGAGCGGGCGGCAGCAGAGTCTGTTCACCGAGCAGATGCGGCGGCGCGAGCAACTGGACGAGATGGTGCGGCACCTGAAGGTGCGGTTCGGTGAGTCGCCGGTGGCGCGGGTGGTGGACGTGGAGCCCTGGCACCGCCTGCCGGAACACCGTCACGCACTGCTGGAGTACGACCCGTGAGGCCCGCCCGCCGGTCGGCCTCCACCTCGCTGCGGCCGATCGGGCTGGCGCGGACGCTGGCCGTGCGCGAGGACGAGTACGGGACGCCGCTGGCGGTGGCCCGCACGGACACGCGCGGACGTCGAGGGGTGGAGTCCCGCATCGAGAGCATCGAGGAGCAGTGGCGGTTGGCGGAGGCGTGGTGGCGGGAGACGCCGCAGCGCCGCACGTACTACCGCGTGGTGCTGGAGGGCGGCCGCCCGCTCACGCTCTACCACGACGACGTGACCGGGGCCTGGTTCGAGCAGCCGTACACCGAGGCGCAGCAGGCGCCCGATGGTCGGAGAGATGGCAGGTCACCTCGATGAGTCCGGCCAGGCATTCGTATGACTACTCATGGGAGGCGTTCGAGGCTCGTCGCCGAGCGGTCGACCGGCAGGTGGAGGCGGACACCCCGCGTTCGATGGCGCCTCGCGGCCCGGCGGCGCCCGTGCCGGCGTCCGTCCTGGACGACGTGCCGTACGTGGAACTGCACATGCACTCCAACTACTCGTTGTTGGAGGGGGCATCCTCGATCGATGACCTGCTGGTGGCGGCCGCACAGCAGGGGCACCGCGCCCTGGCCCTGACCGACCACGAGGGCATGTACGGGGCCATGGAGTTCGCGCGCTCCGCGAAGGAGGGCGTGACCATCAGCCGAGACGGCGAGGAGGTGGAGGTCCGCTTCCGTCCGATCACCGGCCTTGAACTGACGGTCATGGAGGAGGACGGCGCCCGGCACCACGTCACGCTGCTCGCCGAACGCCGCGAGGGCTACGCGAACCTGTGCCGGCTCTCCAGCGAAGCGTTCGGCCTGCACGAGGACTCACAGGACGGCCGCGAGGCGCGCCGCCTCGATCCGGTCGTGCGGGTGGGGTTCCTCGAAGGTCACACGGACGGGCTGATCCTGCTCACGGGCTGCCGGGACGGCCTGGTGACGCGCCTCGTCCACGAGGGACGTACGGCGGAGGCGGAGGCGGCGCTCGCACGCTGGGTGGCCTGGTTTGGCCGCGAGGACGTGTACGTGGAACTGGTCGACAACCTCGTCTTCGGGGACCGGCCCCGGAACCGCGCGCTGGTCGCGCTGGCCGAACGCATGGGCCTTCCGGTGGTGGGGACGGGTGACGTCCACTACCACGAGCCGGACCGCGCGCGGCTGCAGGACGTGCTGGTCTCCATCAAGCACCGCAAGACCCTGGACGAGTCCCACCGTGAGCGGCGGCCGAACGGGGAGTTCTACCTCCGTTCGCCTCTGGAGCAGGCGCGGCGGTTCGCCTCGTATCACCCGGAGGCGGCCGCGAACTCTGTCCGCATCGCCCGCCGTTGCACGTTCGACCTCACCCAGGACCTGGGGTACCGCCTCCCTGAGCCACAGAACGAGAGCGGCCAGCCACCAATCGAGGAGTTGCGCCGCATCTGCACGGAGCGGCTCCGCCAGAAGTACGTGCTGCACGAACGCCAGCCCGCCCTGGACCGGCTCGATCACGAGCTCAAGATGATCGAGGCCAACGGCCTGGCCGGATTCTTCCTTGTCTACCACGAGGTCATGAAACTCGCGGTGGAGGTGGCGGCGGAGGTGCGCGGGCCCAGCCGCGCCCGCAGCGTGACCAACCTGCCCCCGGGCCGCGGGCGCGGCTCGTCGGTGTCCTCGCTGGTCTGTTACCTGATCGGGCTCTCGCACATCGACCCGATCCGGAACCGGCTCTCGGTGGACCGCTTTCTCAACGACTCGCTGCTGTCACTGCCGGACATCGACCTGGACTTCCCGCGCGACATCCGCGAGGTGCTGATCGAGCGTGTGTACGAGAAGTGGGGGAGGGACCACGCGGCGCTGGTCGCCATCTTCCCCTCCTACCGCATCCGCAGCGCGGTGCGTGACCTGGGCCGCGTGTTCGGCTTGCCGGAGACGGAGGTCGACCGCCTGTCGAAGCGCGCCAAGCCGTACGACCGCGCGACGGAGATGGCGGAGGAGGTCCGCCGCCAGCGAGGCGTGGCCGAAACGCCGCTGGCCTTCGAGAGCGCGGAGGACCGCGCGTGGCGGCACCTCTCGGAGATGGCGCAGCAACTGGCCGGCTTCCCGCGCCACCTCTCGCAGCACGTGGGCGGGATGGTGATCTCCTCGGACCCGCTCATCGACTGCGTCCCCTGTCAGCCGGCCCGCTGGCCGAACCGGTACATCGCCCACTGGGACAAGGACAGCATCGACGACGCGCGGATGGTGAAGATCGACTTCCTCGGCCTCGGGATGCTCTCGGTGGTGGAGGAGTGCCTCGACCTGATCGAGCGCGAACGCGACGAGATCGTGGACCTCTCGCGCATCAACATGAAGGACGAAGCGGTCTTCGAGGAGATCCGCAACGGCGACACGGTGGGGGTGTTCCAGATCGAGTCGCGCGCGCAGGTCGCCATGCTGCCTCGCACACGCCCGGAGAACCTGGACGACCTCACGGTGCAGGTCTCGATCGTGCGGCCGGGGCCGATCGTGGGCGGGGCGGTGAACCCGTATGTCCGCCGCCGCGAGGCGCGCCGCAAGGATCCGAACTACCCCATCCCGATGCCGGCGTGCGTGCGAGACGCGCTGGAGGACACCCTCGGCGTCGTGCTCTTCCAGGAGCAGGTCATCGAGGTGGCGAAGCAGATGGGCGGGTTCACGGCCGGCGAGGCGGAGACCTTCCGCCGCGCCATGAGCCGCAAGCGGTCAAAGTCGATCATGGAGGGCTATCGCCAGAAGTTCATGGCCGGCGCCATGCAACACGACGACGTGACCGAGGCCGACGCCGCCCGCATGTTCGAGAACCTGCTGGGCTTCGCCGAGTTCGGCTTTCCTCGATCACACGGCGCCGCCTTTGGCCTGCTGGCCTACCACTCCACCTGGCTCCGGCACTACTACCCGCCGGAGTACCTGTGCGCGCTGCTCAACGAGCAGCCCATGGGCTTCTACCCCCCGCACGTCCTGACCAAGGATGCCCAGCGTCATGGCGTCGCCATCCATCGCCCGGACGTGAACCTGAGCGACGCGAAGTGCACCGTGGACGAGATCCTGCCGGAGGACACGGGCGCGGACCTGCGGGGCGCGGTCCGCGTGGGCTTGGGCTACGTGAAAAACGTCGGCGAGGCCGCCTCGATGCGCGTGCAGGAGGAACGGCGCCGCGCCGGGCCGTACCGCTCCCTCTTCGACTTCGTGCAGCGCACCGGCCTCTCCAACGAGGCGACCACGAACCTGATCCGCGCCGGCGCGTTCGACAGCCTGGGCATGAACAGGCGTGAACTCATCTGGCAACTCGGGCTGTTCGTGGGCGGCTTCGAGCAAGCGAACCTGCGCCGCCCTCGCGACCGGCAACTCCGCCTGGACCTGCCGGTTGAACAGGACGCGGTGCGCCTGGCCGACTTCAACGACTACCAGCGCATGGCGATCGACTACGACGTGCTCCGCCTCTCGCCGAACAGCCACCCGATGCAGTTCCTGCGCCCATCGCTCGGCGAAGGCGTGGTCTCCAGTCACCACCTGCGTTCGATGCCGGCCGGCAGGAGAGTCGACCTGGCAGGGCTCGTGGTCTGTCGCCAGCAGCCCCTCACCGCGAAGGGCATCATCTTCCTGCTGCTGGAGGACGAGTACGGCCTGGTCAACGTCCTCGTCAGCCGCGAGCTCGTCGAGACCCACCGAGACACCGTCCGCACGGCGTCGTTCGTGCGGGTCACCGGCCGCCTGGAGCAGCGCGCCGGTGAACAGCGCACCCTGATCGCGGAGTCCGTGCAGCAGTTCCTACCGGTGGAGGCGCTGGCGATGCCGGCGGGCAAGAGCTGGGGCTAACCCGCTCCTCGCGTCTTGCGATGGCCCTCGAACGACCGAGGGGCGGGGATGATCCCCGCCCCCCGGCGCTACCTCGTCCACGTTGCCCTAGCGGCGGGTGATCCCCTCCGTCACCGCGAGGGCCAACCGACGGCCGGCGAGGGCTACCGCGACGGCGGTCCCGGCGAGCAGGCCGAGCAGCACCGCCCACGTCCCGGCGTCCGAGGTGTCCGCCGCAACCAGGCCCGGCCCGTGACCGGTGTCTGCCGGCGTCGGGACGGAGCAGTCGAGCGGCTCGCCGATCGGCTCCAGGAACATGTGCAGATCGAACACCGGCGGCGGGATGGTCACCGAGCGGCTGATCTGCGGGTGGTAGTCCGGGTGCGAGACGGAGATGCGCCACTCACCCGGGATCACGTCCCAGCCGTAGGACCCGTCAGCCAGCGTGTACTGCGGGTTGATCTGCGGGTCCATGATCTCCGTCCCGCCCTCGATGCCGGCCGGGTCCGCGACGATCCACTCGCCGTCCACCAGGCGTTGGAGGATGACCTCCACGCCGGAGATCGGGCAGGACGAGCGGATGTCCACGATGATGCCGGACGGGTCGTAGCGGCTGATCGTGCCCAGGACCGCGTCCAGGGGCTCGTCGCACGTGCCGCCCACCACCTGGTGGACCTCCCGCGTCGTGCGGGCCGGGCCCGGCGGCACGACCCAGTTGACGCCGAGTTCGCCGTCCGGCCCCTCTTCGAGGGCGACCGTGTAGGTCGTGTCATCGAAGTCGACGATGCGCAGTGACGCCTCGCAGCCGGCGGCCACGGTGAGGCCGTTCACCGTGATCGGGACCTCACCACCCGTGTCCTTCACGGTGCTGGTGAACCCATCCTCCAGCGGCTTCTCCGGGCCATCGCCCACGGTCACCGTGGGAGTCTCCGGACCCGGAGGCGGCGCTCCGGTCGGCGTCGGCGACGGGCTCGACGTCGGAGTGGCGGTTGCCGTCGGGGTAGCGGTCGCCGTCGGAGTGGCGGCCGGCGGCACCACGGGGGTGAAGACGGTCAGGTTCGCGGCGTCCGTGTCGTTCGCCGGGTTGGTGTCGACCTCGTTGAGGCTGGCGAGCGTCGCGGTGTTGAGGTGGGTGCCCGGAGCCCCCGCTTCGACCGTAATGGACACAGCCGCGCTCTCACCCGGGGCCAGGTCGCCGGCATCCCACGTCCCGGCCACCGAGTCGTAGACCCCATCGCCCACCTGGGAGACGTACAAGAGGCCCGCGGGCAACGCGTCCGCGATCACCACGTCGCTGGCGTCACCGGGCCCCAGGTTCTCCACGGAGACCGTGAATGTCGCCTGGCTGCCGAGGAAGATGGCGCCGACACCACTCACCGTCTTGGTCACGGCGAGGTCGACGACATCAACGACGGGCGTCGACTCGTCGGCGGAGTTGTCCGTCGGGTCGCTGTCGGCTCCGTTCGTGCCGTCGTCGGTGATCGCCGCAGTGTTATCGACGGGCGCCATTGCGCTCGGGTCGTCCACGCGGACCGCGAAGGTCACATCACCCGTAGCCGCGGGCGCCAGCGCACCCACGGCGTACGTGCAGGTGGCGCCTGGAGCGCCGTTCGGGATGCACGCCCACCCGGCCGCACTCGCGGCGGCGTCGAACGTGACCCCCGCCGGCACCGTCTCGATGATCGCGACGCCCGTGGCGCCCTGCGCGCCGATGTTGCTGTAGGTCAGCGTGTAGGCGATGGGGCCACCGGGGTACGCGGTCACCCCGCCGTCACTCTTCTGGATGCGCAGGTTCGGCACGGCGTCCAGCGGCGTGGTATCGGTCGCGGAGTTGTCGTCCGTGTCCCGGTCCGGGCCGTGGTCACCGTCGTCCGTGATGGTCGCGGTGTTACTGATAGTCTCCACGCCCGCGGCGATCGGGTTCGCGACCGTGACCGCGAACGTCACCGACGCCGGCGGCGCACCAGCCCCCACCGTGCCCGCGACCTCGAGGGTGCACGCGCTGCCGACGCAGGACCAGTCGGCGTGGCTCGCTCCGGCGTTGAAGGTTGTGTTGGCCGGGACGGTCTCGCTGATCACCACGCCCGTGGCGTCGGCGTCGCCCACGTTCTCGTACGTGAGGGTGTAGGCGATGACCGCTCCGGGCGCCGTCTGCGCGACGCCGTCATCCTTCGTGATCACCAGGTCTGGCGCGCCCACCTCGATCGAGGCGTCGTCGTCCACGGTCGGCGTGGTGCGCTGCTCCGGGTACGCCGTGTCGTCGCCCGGCATGGTCGTGCCTGCGGCCTCGGCGGTGTTGTTGATCACCGCGTCCGCCACCACGGTGCTCGCCAGGTCGACCTCGAAGACCACGGTCGCCGTGGCGCCCGCGGGGATCGTGCCGCCGGTGTAGGACACCGTGGTCCCCACCGTCGCCCAGGTCAGGCCGTGGGTCGCGGAGACCGCCACCGGGTTGATCAGCGCGTTCGGCGCTGCCGCCAGGACGTCCGACAGGGTGACGTTGTACGCCGGCGCGTCGCCGGTGTTCTCAACCGTGACGGTCACCTCCACCGTCTCGTTGGCCGCCGCCACCGCGCGGTCGAACGTCTTGGTGACGACGAGCACCGGCTCCACCAGCGTCACATCGACGTCCCCCGACGAGACGCTCTGAGGATTGCCCAGGGCGTCGTCGTAGAACAGGGTGGCGGTGTTCGTGAGGGTGTCCCCACCTTCGTTGGCTGCGATGTCCACGATCACCGCGTCGAAGCGGATCGTGAAGGTGCCCGTGCCCACGCCCGGCGTGTTCACCACCTGGCCGAACGTGAAGGTCACGTCATCGCCGGCCTCACAGGTACCGGCGCAGGTCACCGTGGGTTCCGCGATGGTGCCGCCGAAGTCATCCGCCTCGAACTCCTCGGAGTCCTCGATGAAGCGCATGCCCGGGGGGATGTTGTCGCGGACGCTCACGTCCTCGATGGTGCCGCTGAGCACCTGGCCGGTGAGTTCGAACGTGACCGTCTCGCCAATCGCGAGGTTGCCGTTGAGCGTGTCCGCGTTGTCGGACGCCACGCGCTGCTTGCTGATGGCGAAGTCACCATCGATCAGCAGCTGGACCGTGTCCTCGGCGCGGTAATCATTCAGCACGCCCCCGCCCGGCAGCCCGTCGGCGCCCGTGCGGCCCGAGGCCTCGGCGCCGGTCGCGCCATCGATGGACGCCCACGTCGCGAAGGCGTCGTTGTCCAACGCCTGCCCGGGGTTCACGTCCACGTGGATGACGGCCTCGTACTCGATGGTGACAGCACAGTCGAGGGCCATCGAGTCCACGGTCAGGGAGAAGCCGTTCGCGGCGACGGTCGCTCCGCTCACGCCGGTGCACGCGCCGTCCGACGAGACCTCCACCGAGGTGGCGTCGAGCGTGAGAAGGGCCGGCAGCGTGTCGCTGATCGTCACGTCGTACGCGGTGGAGTCGCTGCTGGCATCGATGTGGTCGACGACCAGGGTGTAGGTCACGCGGTCACCGGCCTCGCGGCCCTCGGGCGTGGCCAGGCTCTTCGTGACCGCGAGTTCAGGCTCCAGGATCGTGAACGCGCTCGGCGGGGTGGCGTCCGTCATCGCCGTCTCGCCCGACTCGGGGTCGGTGAAGGTGGCCGAAGCGGTGTTGGAGCGCGTATCCGTGCGCTGGTTGCCGATCACGTTGTCCACGTGCGCGGTGACGCGCAGGACAAAGCGGTTGTTGTCGCCGTCACCGTCCGCCGTGGCCGCCGGCGAACCGAGGGTGACCTCGATGTCACCGGTCGTGCCGTCCACCGCGCCGAGGACCACGGTGCCGTTGAAGTCGTCCGTGATCAGCCCCGGTGCGTCGGCCGCCGCGGTGTGGAGCGTCACACCCTGGAGCGTGAGCCCCGCCGGCAGGTGGTCCGTCACGACCAGGTCCTGCGTTACGCCGTCCGGGATCCACAGCAGGATGTCCCACGTCACGGTCTCACCGATGGTGGCGGCGGCTGGGCTCGGGTTGCGCTTGTCGATGGTCGGAACGGTCAGCGAGAACGCCGCCTCCGAGGAGTTCGTGTAGTCGTTCACCCCACCGGCGCCGTTTCGCTCGCCGTCGGAGTCGCCGGAGTCGCCGGGGGCGCCGGCACCCTGGTCGCCCGGGAGGCTCGAGTAGGTGACCGTCGCCTCGTTCTCCACGAGCAGGCCGGCGTCGGCGCTGTCACCGACATCTGCCGTGACAGTGATGACGACGTCCTCACCGGGGTTGAGACAGGTAACCGTGACGGTGACGTCGTTGCCGGTCACGTCCTCCGTGTGGCTCATCACCACGGCGCCGCACGAGGCGGCGTCGTACTGCACGTCGTCGATGGCCACGTTGGTGAGCGATCCGGGGAACGAGTCCGTCACCACCAGGTCGAAGCCGGCGGCCGCGTTCGCGCCGCTGGCGGTGTTGCTGACGGTGAGGGTGTACTCCACCGCGTCACCGGCCTCGGTCGCCGGCGTGGTCACAGCCTTCACGATGCTGATGGCCGGCTCGGCCACCCGGACCGTGACCGAGTTGGACGTGGCCTGCGGGGCGCCGTCCACGCGGACGACGAAGTCGTTGGCCAGGCTGGTGTTGGACTGGTTGCCCACGACGTTCAGCACCAGGGCGTCGTATTCGATGACGGCGAACTCCTCGTCCGCGTCGTCGTCGGCGTTGGTGAGGGTGCCCAGGGTGAAGGTCACGTCGTCGCCGGGGCCGCCGCCCGTGGTGACGTTCGCGGCGTTCAGCGCGCAACCGTCATCCAGGTCCGCGGGCGCCTCGATGCCCGCGACGCCACAGGCGCCGCCATCGATGGTGCCGCTGCTGGAGGTGAGGTTCGTGCCGGTGGTGGAGACCAGCGCCAGGCGCGGGTTGCCGAGGTACTGGTAGCCCGGGGGCAGCCGGTCCAGCACGCTCACGTTCGTGGTCGCGCCTTCAGCCACCCGCACGACGAGGCGGTACGTCACCACCTCGCCGACCGCGACGCGCTCCACGCCGCTCACCTCGGTGGTGTGGGCCTCGGAGGTGGCGCGCAGCGACTTGCCGGGGCTGAACCCGAAGATGTTGAGGGTGTCCGTCGCCGTGGCGTTGTAGGAGTTCACGCCACCGGCTCCGGTGCGCTCACCCGTGCTGCTACCGGCGCCACCTGGCGCGGCCGCACCGTTGGCGCCGGGCAGACCGGTCCAGGTGATGTTCGCCGTGTTCGAGATCGACCCGCCCGTGCCCACGGAGGTGAGCACCTCCACGCCGAGGACGACCGTGACCGTCTCACCGGGATCGATCGCCGTCCACGAGGCCTCGACGGTGTCGCCGTCCACCTCGCAGGTGGCGGCCGCGACGTCACCGGTGCAGGTGATCGAGGCGGGCACGTACTCCAGGTGCTCGCTCAGCACGTCGGACAGCGCGACGTCGTACGCGGTCTCGTTGCTGGGACCGGTGTGCTCGATGGTCAGCGTGATCGAGGTCTGGTCCAGGGCGTCGGCGATGTCATCCTCGAACGCCTTGGTGATCGAGAGCGTCGGCTCCGCGATCGTCATGGTGGTCGTGGCCGGTCCGGCGCCGCCGCCGGTGAAGGCAAGCGACGCGGAGTTCACGCGCGTCATGCCTCGGACGTTCGCGGCCACGTTCTCGACGAGCACGTCGTACCGGATGGTGATGGTGCCCGGCGTGGAGTCCGCCGCGGCCGGGTTCACCACGTCGCCGAAGTCAAACACCAGGTTCGTGCTGGTGCCGGAGTTGGCGCAGGTGGCGTCCTCCACCGTCAGGTGTCCGGATGCCACGTACGAGTCGACCGCGGCGCACTGGAGGAACCGCGTGCCGGTTGGCAGCGAGTCCGTGATGCGGGCGTCCGCCGCCGTCCCCTCTGGGAAGGTCGCGACCACCTCGTAGGCCACGACCTCGCCGATGGTGACGGTGGTTCCGGTGGTGTGGGCCTCAGACGTGGCGTCGATGGTCTTCGCGATCTGCGCGGAGGTCACCGTTGCCGTCGCGTTGTCGGAACGGCCGGCGGGGACGTGGTTCTGGGCGGCGGGCTGTCCCGCGTAGTTGGTGATGGTCGCCGTGTTCGTCAGCGTGACGCCGGGGACCACCGTCGCCGCCACGTCCGCCGTGAACGTGAGGACACGGACGTTCGTGCCGTCCGAGGGGACGCCCTCATCGAGGCCCGCGACGGGGGTGAGGAAGGCAATGCCGGCGCCAAAGAGGTCGCCGTTGTAGTCCACGCCGTCCGTGAGGACGGTGCCGGTCCCGTCGCGGACGTCCACCAGCGCGGCGTTCGTGAGCCCCGCCGGCAGCGTGTCCGTCACGGTCAGGTCATACGCGCTCGCGTGCCCGATGTTGTCGAGCACCACGACGAAGGTCACCTCGTCGCCCGCGTCCACGCCGCTGACGTCGCAGTCGACGCCGGCCTCGAGGTAGGTCGTCACCGGGTCGGGGAGGACGCAGCCGGCACCCAGGGTGGCGTGGGCCGGGGCGTCGATGACGCCCTTCCGGATCTGGACGTCCGGCTGGCCGAGGCGGATCTGGACGATCGCGTCGGCGTCAGACACCTCCGACTCCGTGGAGGACTCGGTGGCCCTCACCTGGTTCGTGAGGAAGAGGCCGTCCGCGAAGGGGTCATCCTTCACGGTCACGGTGAAGAGGACCTCCACGACGGTCGCGGGGCTGAGGTCGTCGTCGTAGTCGCCGTAGTCGAACGTGATGGTGTTGGCCGGCGCCACGGCGGACGTGACGGTGGGCACGGCGCCCGTGAACGTGTTCGCGGGACCGAGGGCCCACTGCCCGGCGGGCGGCGCCACGCCATCCGCGCCCTGCGTCCATGCGGCCCCGCCCTCGGTGGAGTCGAAGACCGGGAGCGGGAGGAAGTCCGTGAAGGCGAAGTTCTCGAAGCGGGTGATGGGAAGGTCGTACCGGATCCGGTAGGTCACCTCGTCGCCGGGCTCGAGCCACCCGGAGGGGGCGCCGCCGTTGACCGCGACGATCGACTTCTGCACCTGGCCGACGGGGATCTCGACGTGTGCGCTGCTGGTGTCCGTAACGGTCGAGCCGGTGGGCGTCGCGGCGTCCTGGATGGAGAGCACGTCGCCCCAGATCTGCACGCTGTTGCTCACGCTGTCACCCTGCACGATGGGCGAGAAGCCGGAGCCGAGGGTGTGGAAGTAGTCGTACTCGTCGCGCACCACCGTCTGGAAGACGATGGTCGCCGTGGTCTGGCCGTCGTTGTACACGGCGCAGTCCGGCACCCACGGCTCGCCCTCGCCCGGCTCGGGCACGCCATCGATGGGCACGCAGCCGCCGACGAGGCGGGCATCCGAGGCGCGCGTGATCTTCTCGGCGGAGATGTCGAACGTGATCCGCCCGCGCACCGGCTGGCCGGAGCCGTCGGGCGGGCCGCCGGCCCCCTCGACGACCGTGTAGTTCGCCGCGTTGAAGGGAGCAGCGGCGCTGGCGCGTCCTCCGGAGTCCTGCCAGGCAAGCGTGGGGATGAACCCGGCGTTGAAGTCCTGGCCGTCAGTGAACTCGTCCAGGATGTTCAGGTTCTGGAAGGCGAAGAAGTCCGAGACCTGGATGTTCAGCGTCCACTGCAGCACGTCCCCGGGCCGCGTAGCCGCGGGGTCCGGGTGGGTCAGGTTGGTCACGGACTTCTGGATCGCCAGCGACCTCAGGGTGAGGGTGTGGTCGTTGGCGGTGGCGTTGCTGGTCACGAGGGCGCCCGTGGCGGTCCAGGTGCCGCGGGCCAGCGCATCGTTCACGGTGGGGACGGGCGCGCCCGTGGCGGCATCCAGCAGGGGGGCGGCGTTCGCGTCGTCCAGCGGGGCGAAGAAGTCCACCGTCATCTGCGCGTCGTTGTCGCCCAGGCCGCCAGTGATGGCCGCCCAACCGACGCGCACCTCGTTGGCCGGCGCGTTCGAGGGCACCCCGACCGGGGGCGCGGCCTCCACGGCGCCGTCCGCGGTCACCGCGGCCGCGGACAGGAACGCGAGATCGTTGGGGAGGGAGTCGACCAGGTCGAAGTCGTTCAGCGTCTGGCCGTCGGCGACGTCCGCGATGATGCGGTACTGCCGCGGGAAGTTGGGGCCGGTCGCCGTCTCGCTCTCCGGGCCGACGTACTCCTTGCGCAGGCGAATGATCGAGGGCGTGACGTTCTCGATGCTCGCGCCGCCCTGCCAGAGGGGCGTCGAGCCCGTGGGGAGCGAACCGAAGCGGAAGCCGCCCGTTGCGCGGATCTCCTGCGCCACGCCGACGATGCCAGGCGTGCCGCTGTTCACGAACGACGAGATCGTGACCGGAGCCGCCGGCTGCGGCGGCACAAAACTCCCGAACGGGAGCACGATGACGGCGACGGTGTTGCCGGGGGTACAGGTGCGGGTCTCACTCGTGAGGGGGTGGGTGTATTCACCCTCCACGGCGCACACGAACGTGTCATCGTCCAGCGCGACTGACAGGTAGTTCGCGCCGTTGTACGCGAGCGTGGGCGGCAGTTCCAGGTCGATGAAGGGGCCGTAGCCGGGCTCGTCCGCGTCCGTGTTGTCGAAGAGCAACGTGAAGTCGAACGCCTCGTTGTAGAACGGCTCTTCCGGCGCCTCGATCGTCACGAACGGGAGCGGATCCGCATAGGCACCGCCCCGCCCGTTCAGCAGCAGTAGCAGCGCGAGGGCCGCAACGGCCATGACGGCAATCAGGCCGCCAGAGTGTCGAGTTCGGCCTGCCGTCCGAGCCAGCATCGGGACCACCCGTCCAGAGTCACCACGGTCGAGGAACCGCAGCGATATGCGGGAACACTTGTTCCGCGCGATCTGCAAGAGAAGGACCTGTGCGAGCCACACAGGGAGCGGGGAGCACGAGCGCCCGCACTATCTGCGATGAAATCGCTATGGCAAATACTGGACGCTTATGACTTCCTGAAGATAGGCGTCAGTCAGTGCTGATCAGTCAAGGATCAGTAAAGCGAGCCTTATGTCGGATTACCACTCGTAAGCGTCGGCATCACGCATCTAATCGCCCCGCCGCGGCTGCATCCGGTACGCAGCATCGAGTCCCTCGCGAACGCGAGCCTCCACCGGCGATTGCGAGGACATGCCATGCGTGCTTCTCGTACGATGCCATTGAGTCGGCCCTCCGGCCGGATGGGAGCGGTGCCGTGTGACGGCGCATCGCAATCCCCTCGAACGCGGACGCGCTGCCTACGACCGGCGGCAATGGCCGGACGCGTACGCACTCCTCGCTGAGGCCGATGCCGCGAGGCCGCTCGGCGGCGAGGACCTCGAGCGGATGAGCATTGCCGCGCACCTCCTCGGCCGCGAGGAGGACTCCATCGCGCTGCTCGAGCGGCGGCACCACGAGGCGCTGGCCGCCGGCGATCCCAGGGCGGCCCTGCGAGCGGCGTTCTGGCTCGTCTCGATCGTGATGCAACGGGGCGAACCGGAGCGCGCCGGCGGCTGGGCTGCGCGGGCACACCGCCTGATCGAGGACTGCCCCGACGACTGCGTCGAGCAGGGCTACGTCGCGGTCCTCACTGCCCTGCAGGCGGTCGGCGCGGGCGACTGGGCCGCCGCCCGCGACCACTTCGAGCGCGGCGTAGCCGCCGGCGTGCAACACCACGACGCCGACCTCGAGACCCTCGCGCGCCACGGCGCGGGCCGCGCGCTGTTGCAGTCGGACCATCCGGCGGACGGCCTCGCGCTGCTGGACGACGTGATGGTGGACCTCACGGCGCGCGAACTCTCACCGATCGTGATCGGGATCGTCTACTGCAGCGCCCTGGAGGCCTGCCTCGACGGCTTCGAGGTGCGCCGCGCGCGCGAGTGGACCGCGGCGCTGACCCGGTGGTGCGAGGACCAACCGGACATGGTGCCGTACCGGGGCCAGTGCCTCGCCTATCGGTCGGAGGTCATGCGGGTCCAGGGCGCATGGCCGGACGCGCTGGAGGAGGGCCGTCGCGCCTACGAGATCCTGTCGCGCCCACCCCCGCACCCGGCCCTCGGCCCGGCCGTGTACCAACTGGCGGAGGCGCACCGACTGCGGGGCGAGTTCGCGCTCGCGGAGGAACGCTACCGCGAGGCGAGCCGCTGGGGACGGCCACCCGAGCCGGGGCTCCCCCTCCTCTGGCTGGCGCAGGGCCGCGTCGCGGCCGCGGAAGCGGCGATCCGCCACGTGATGGATGAGGCGCAGGACC